>CAYUUH010000032.1:0-8952 GCA_964447855.1 uncultured Methanosarcinales archaeon
AAAGACCGTGACCAGGCCTTAAAGTACAAGGAGAGGTCTGACAAGGTAAGGCAGAATAAGGCTTCTTTGCTAAAGATACAGATAGACAAGAAAGAGTCAGAAAGGGACGACATCCAGAAAAGGCTTGACTCTACAAATGATGATTTGAAGAAAGTCCAGGAAAAGATTGACAAGCTTAAATTAGAGATAGAGTCAAAGAAAAAAGAAATAGAAGACATCACAAAAACAATCGAGGAAAAGGGAGAGGTTGAGCAGGTAGAGCTTAACAAGCAGATAGAGACCCTTAAGATAGAGATTACCAAGTCCAATGGCCGCATCGAAGTCTGCAAAAACGAGATAAAGAAGATTGACCAGCGCAAGCAGGACTTAAATAATTCTGTACAGGACCTTGATAACAGGATAAATGAGCTAAAATCGCAGAAGGCAGAGCTCAATGACCAGAAGGCTTCTAGGCTAAAGGAAAAGAAAAAGCTTGAACAGGGGATAAAGGAACTGAGGGAAAAATACAAGCTTGACGAGGCAATAGACATAGATAAGAGCATAGAAGAAATAGACAAGCAGGCAGACGACCTTCAGAAAGAAATCCAGAAGCTGAGGGAAGACCAGCATAATCTTATCAGGACAAAGGACACAGTCCAGTACAAGATAGATACAATTGACGAGCAGATAAAAAAAGTAGAGGCCGTAGAGTCGGAGTATAAAGACCAGATTGAGGACTTAAAGAGAAAGAGAACTGAGTTTAAGGAATCAACCTTGGAGCTTAACAAGCGCCTTGATGAGGACTCATCACTCGCAGCGCAGCTTTCAAAGAACAGGAACGAGCTTGATATCCTTAACGAGTCTTTTGCCAAGCTTAAGGCCAGGGATGCAGGCATAAAAGAAGCCTTGCTTGGAGACAAGGCAATAAGCACGATACTTGAAAAGAAGAAAGAGATTTCTGGGATATATGGTACAGTTTCAGAGCTGGGAAATGTCCCTGCAAAATACTTGGTTGCGCTTGAGGTTGCAGCAGGCCCAAGAATAAAGAGCATTGTTGTTGAGAACGATAAAGTTGCTGCAGACTGCATAAGATACCTTAAGCAGACAAAATCCGGGACAGCAACATTCCTTCCGCTAAATAAGATTAAAGCAAAGGAAATAGACCCAAAACTGAAAGAAGTCGCAAAGTCCAAAGGATGCCATGGCTTTGCATTGGACCTTATAACATATGACAGCCAGTTCAAGAAAGCGTTCTCGTACGTTTTTGCAAATACCCTTGTTGTCGACAGCATAGATGTTGCAAGAAGGGTGGGCATAGGCTCTGCAAAGATGGTGACTCTTGATGGAGACCTTGCTGAGCTCAGCGGAGCGATGCAGGGCGGTTATAGAAAAACCAAGGGAGTTGGTTTTTCAGGAACAGAGGTTGCCCAGGAGCTTGACCATGTCCAGGCAGGAATAGCTGAGAAAGAAGGAGTAATAGCTGCAATTGAGTCAAGAAGAGCTGAAAATGAAGAGAAGATTACAGAGCTTAGGAACCGAAAGGCAACACTTGAAGGAGAGATAATCAAGCTTGAAAAGAGCATGCACCTCGGCCATTCTGACCTTGAAGCATCAAGGCAGAGCAAGGATGCCCTTGCAAAAGAGCTTGAACAGGCAGAGAAAGATATAGTTGATGCTCAGAACCGCATATCCTCAAGCAACAAGAAGCTTACAGACCTTAAGATTAAGAAGCAGGAGCTAAGGAACAAGCTTACACAGGTAAGGGACCCTGCATTGATTGCGCAGATAAGCACATTTGACGAGAAGGCAAAACAGATTAACGAAGAGATACTCCATCTCGATTCAAATATGAAGAATATAGACATACAGATAGACGAGATGCTTACTCCTGAGAAGAATAAGATAAAGAATGAAATCCTTAGGCAGATAGATAAGGAAGAGTCAGAGTTCAAGAAAGAGCTGTCAGAGCTTTCAAAGAAGATAAAAGAGCAGTCTAATCTTTTGATGGAAAAAGAGGACAGCGCCAAGGTGTTCTATTCAAAATTCAAGGAGATGTTTACCCAGAGGTCAAAGATAAACGACGAAATCAAGGATTCAGAGATAAAGGTAAATGAACAGCAGGCAAAGTCAAGGGATATAGAGATTAAGGGAAACACATTCTCCATAAAGCGCGCTGAACTAAACTCGATACTCGCAGGAATGCACCAGGAATTCCAGCAGTATGAGGGGGTAGAGCTCCTGACAGAACAGACAGAAGACCAGCTAAAGTCAGAGATAAGCAAGTTTGAGAAGATGAAAGATTCTATAGGCAGCGTCAACATGCGCGCATTGGAAATCTATGAAGATGTCGAAAAAGAATATAATTCCCTTGTTGAAAAGAAAGGCAGCCTTGTCAAAGAGAAAGAAGACGTTGAATCGATGATGCAGGAGATAGACACAAAGAAAAAGGAGCTTTTCATGGAAACATTCAATATAGTCACAGCCCAGTTCAAGCAGATATTCTCAGAGCTTTCTTCAAAAGGAGAGGTAATGCTTGAGCTTGAAAACAACGAAGACCCATTTGCAGGAGGCCTCACGGTAAAAGTAAAGATTACAGGAAATAAGTTCATGGACATAAGGTCCTTGTCTGGCGGAGAAAAGACAATGACAGCCCTTGCATTCATATTCGCGATACAGGAGCACCATCCGGCATCATTCTATGTGCTTGATGAGGTTGACGCAGCCCTTGACAAGAGAAACTCAGAAAAGCTTGGAAAGCTCATAAGAAAATATGCCGACAAGGCCCAGTACGTCATGGTTTCGCACAATGACAATCTGATTAATGAGGCAGACTTGCTTTATGGAATTTCCATGAACGAGCATGGAATAAGCAATGCAATTTCTCTGAGAGTTTAATGGGAACTAAACAATGTTTGAATTCAACCCAGACGGAAGCTTAAAGCTTCCTGCGAATCTTGCAAGAAAAAAGCAGGAAGATGACCAAAAGCTCAAGAACCAGAGATGCATAAAGGTAAAGCGCACAATTGTCAGCTTTACTGCGCCAAAGAAATGCGCTCTTCACATAACCCTTTCTCAGGCCTTTCAGGACTCAAGGTTTATAGAAACCACCTACAATTACTTCAGGGAAAACTCGTCTGTCCCGACAAAGCTAAAGAAGATTAATGACAAAGAGTTTGAGATTGAGATAGGAACTGACTTTAAGAGGTGCACAGACTGCAATTCCTTAATCAACAAGTACAATGAGTTCCTTGACGGAAACCTTATCGATGAGAAAGGAAGCTGCACATTTGAGGGAAGGAAGCAGAATTTCTCCTATGAGGATTATTTTGAATAGCTGATTTTTATGGTGGGAAAATAGTCAAATCTCCAAAAGAGCCTGAAATTGACCCAGATTATAAGATTCTGTTTGAAAATGATTGCTTAATAGCTGTTTCTAAGTCAGGGAACTGCCCAGTACATGAAGGAGGCTTGTATAAGAAAAACTGCCTTACATCAATCCTTGAGAAGGTTCTTGGAAAAAGGGTCTATCCTATTTACAGGCTTGACAGGGAAACATCAGGAATAGTTGTTTTTTCCAAGGAGAAAGAGATTACAAAGAGCATTTCGGAAAAAATCTCTGGCAAGGAATATGTTGCTATATGCTCTGGAAACATTAAGAAGAAGCTGGTTATCAACGAGCCAATCGGGGAGAGAAAAGGAGACTTCATAAAGTGGAAAAAATGTGTCTCTCCAGAAGGAAAAAAAGCATGCACGGAGATTGTACCTCAAATCTCGTTAAAGGATTATTCTTTTGTCAAGGCCATTCCAAAGACAGGAAGGCAGCACCAGATAAGGGTGCATCTGCAGCATATCGGCCACCCAATTATAGGTGACAAAATCTATGGAGAGAGCGATTTGGAGTTTGCAACTTACCTTTTAGGAAAAAAGTCAGAATCACGCCAGACCCTCCATCTGCGCAGAATACTGATTGACGGCAAAGAAATAACCTCAGATATCCCTAAAGATATAAAGAAGTTATGGAACGATATTATTAAGAATGCGTCGGCCGGGGTTCGAACCCGGATCAAAGGCTTGGAAGGCCTCTATCCTAGCCATTAGACTACCGACGCGTTTAGAGTAAGAACTAATAAGATATTTATAAAATTAACCTATCTCTTTCCTCAAAACCTCTAGGAACTCCTTAAAATCATCATCCTTCACACATGCTCCGCAGGCATGCTCATGGCCTCCGCCATAACCCCTCACATGCTCCAGAGCCTTGTGCAACACATCCCTTATTACTACTTTTGAAGACCTCAAGCTCATCCTTATCTCATCATCCTTCTTCCTCCCGATGATAATCACTTTGTCAGGATACAGGTGGAGAAGCTCGTTGGAGAGGTCCCCTGTAAAACTCATCTCATTCTCGCTGTAAGTGAACACAAGGAACTTGTCTTTTGTTACATCCTTAACAGCAGCCTTAAACAGTCTTTCATACTTTTCATTTATTCTCTCATATTTTTTGTAGATAAAGTTTCCTCTTGGCGTGGTCTGCTCAAGTATCTCCTCAGGCCCGCTTATCCTTGTCATAATCTTGACACACTTCATCACATCCCCTGTTTTTCCTTTAAGGATAAACGAAAGGATTCTGGAAAGCTTACCAAGCGGAGTCTCAAACAGTATCTCCGGCGGAGTTTTTTTCTTCTTGTCTACAAGCTTAGGGTACTGCTTTGCAAAATCTTTGTAGAAATCAGGGACAAACCAGTCGCCTATGCACCCCACAGTTGCTATCCAGAGGTCATTTTTTGTTATCTGGTGGCAAAGATATGTTGCAGGGAAATTGTCCTTGGGGTTCTTAACTCTAGGGTTAAAGTATTTCGCATTTGGCCTCTCAAGAGGCTCGTGATGGTCAATCCATATAACTGGTCTTTTTACCTCATCTATAAAATACTGGTCAACAATCGCGATGTCAAGCACAAAAACCTTGTCAGGAGAATACTCTTCTACTCTTCTGAGGAACTTCTCATCAATCCTTGGGACACTCTTTACAACAATACCATGCCCCTCGCGTATATATCTGTAAAGCAGAAGGAAAGAGCACAGCCCGTCAGGGTCATCATGAAAAAGAAACAATGGGTTCTTGCAGGTAGCTAATTCATCTCTGATGTTCTTTACTTGAGCGTTTGTTAATCCCATCTCAACCATAAGTCACTACCTGCTTTAAAAAACTTTCTTTAGAAAACTATTTAATCCTAGGAATATTATGTTTTCCAATGCAAATAAGGTGCTTAAAATGCAAAGGCCGCGGCTTTTGCGGCAGGAGTTTCTGTCCTTTAGTTGCCAAGTCAGAAGCAGCAGTAAAGGTAAAGAACAGTCTTGGCAAAGAAGACTTCTACGGCTCTTCACCAACACCATTTGTCGGAAGGTTTGGTTATCCTAATATCAATGTAGGTATTCTTTCCCTCCAGGAAAAGACAGAAGATGCTTGGCTTTATGATGCTCCTAAGCACTGGTCAGTCCAGAACTTTAACATACAGCGCATTGCAAACTTAAGAAGCGAGTTAATTAACTCCAGGTTTAAAGCAGACATCAAGGACAGGACAAAACTTCTTGAGATAAGCAGGGAAATAGGAATGGCGGCAAAGCCAGTTGATGTTGAGATTAATCTTGATGCAAAACCCAAGTTCCGGCTGAGCACAGACCCATACACAGCTCCGATGGGCCCAAATGCAAAGCTAAAGAAAGCAGAAATAACATCAAACCCAAAAATCCCCCATAAGGTTGACAAAGTGGTTTCTGATATTGACATGAAGGCAACGGACGCAATATCTTACCTTTATGACAATGAGTTTGATGAGAACTTCCTCACAAAGCTTCTTAGCATAGGTACATTGGGAGTAAATAAAAGCAGGAAACTCGTCCCAACAAGATGGTCGATAACAGCAATAGATGATGCAATCGCAAAAAAGCTCATGCCAAAGGTTCACCAGTTTCCTGAGATGGATTATACAGCATTCTTCGGAAGTTACCTTGGGAACTATTACCTTATTCTCTCATTCCCTGAGCCGTGGAGCTATGAGCTTTTTGAGACATATCTTCCTAAGGTAAGTTGGAACACAAGCTCTGAAATCCAGTACATGACTGACTATGAGGGCTATAACGGCCGAAAGGACTATGCAGAAAACTGCGCAGGAGGTTATTATTCTGTAAGGATGGCAATACTTGAGAAAATGTGTCAGATGAAAAAACAGGCGTCAGTCCTTGTCCTCAGGTTTATCACCGGAGAATATGCAATGCCTCTTGGCGTCTGGGTAACAAGGGAAGCGGCAAGAAAAGCCCTTGAAAGCTCAATACAGTTTGCCTCTAAAGAGCTGATGATTAAGTATGCTAAAAGCCTTATGAAAAAGAAGTTCAACTTTGATTTAGATAAATTATTAAACCAGAGCATATTACTTAAGAACATAAGAACGCAGAAAAAACTAACATCTTTCGTCTAAAAATGGAACTTGAAGACTTCAGGAGAAGCGTAGCAAACTTCAACAACTCGTTGAACAAGCTCAGGGCTAACAAGATTGACATAAACCAGCCAGTAAGAAAAGATATCTCCATACATAACTTTAAGGAAAAACGGAAAGAATACCAGGTTTCAGCCTACAGGCAGCATTTCTCAGACATGAAGTCCAAGGCAGCATCTCTTGCTTCCCTCTCAAAGCAGTCCCCTTCAAACGCAGACATAATCCTGCAGATAAGCAAGCTTATTGGAGAGGCATCAGGCTGCTTTAACAGCAATGACCTTGACAAGCTAAGTGTTATTACCGGTAAAATTGCTGACATGTCATTAAAGATCAAGTCTTCGCCTTTATCACAGAGAAAATCTCCTGCGCAGAAGATAGAAAAGACACTTTCAATGGAGATAACAGGCATACCTCTTGACATCAGGTCTGATATAGAGGCTGATTTGGACGAGATGGATAAATGCTTCAAGGCAGGATGTTTAAGAAGCACAGTAATCCTTTGCGGAAGACTGCTTGAGACTGCACTGCATAGGAAATATTATGAAGCTACTGGGATTGATTTGCTTGAGAAGGCTCCTGGAATCGGGCTAGGAAAGATAATTGCAAAGCTAGAGGAGAAAAGCATAAAGCTTGACCCTGGATTGACGCAGCAGGTTCACTTAATCAATAATATCAGGATTTTCTCAGTTCATAAGAAGCAGGAGCCGTTCAATCCTTCAAGCGCGCAGACACAGGCTATAATGCTTTATACAGTCGATATCTTAAGAAAACTTTTTAGGTGATAAAATGGCAGGAAAAGTTAACGCATCGCATATACTGGTAAAGACAGAACAGGAAGCGCTTGTCGCTTATTATGATGTAACTCATGGAAAAGACTTTGCAGAGGTTGCAAAAGCAAAGTCATTGTGCCCTTCAAATAATAACGGCGGAAATCTCGGATGGTTTGGCCGAGGGCAGATGGTGAAGGAGTTTGAAAATGCCTGCTTTAACGCAAAGAAAGGCGACATTGTCGGCCCTGTAAAGACCCAGTTCGGGTATCACATCATTAAGGTCGAGGATGTTAAATAAATCAATTAATCAATAGAGAATTTATTCTTTAACATACTTTTTCCTGAATTCTTCAGGCATGTTGATGATAAACTCCTGCATCTCAACCTGGGGCTCTTCATCAACCTTTCCGCAGGCAATCTTCATATGAATGTCTTCAAGATTAATTGTCTTTAATATATCAACATCCATCTTAAGCATTGGGTGGTCGCTGCCTTTCATAAGAGTATCTGCAAAGTCGCTTAGCTCTGTTCTCCGTACCAGACTTTTCATTGAAATCACCTTTTTGCCCTCTTTTGAATAATTTCTTTTTCCATCTTTCCGAATATTAGTATCAGCAGCACAATAGTCGTAACAATCGTGCCAAGCAGATAAGCTCCAACACCTACAGCAAGCCCTACAGCAGCCATTACCCATAATCCTGCCGCAGTTGTCAGCCCATGCACAGTGTCCTGCCCTGCTATTATCGCTCCTGCACCAAGGAAACCTATTCCAGTTATAATCCCAGCAGCAATTCTTGCCATATCTGCTGCAAAATACTCTGTTGAGATTATCGTTATAAGCGTTGCTCCAACACAAACAAGCGCATAAGTCCTTAGGCCTGCAGGCTTCTGCTCGCTTTGCCTTTCAAGCCCGATAATAACTCCAAGGATTAAAGCAAGAAAAATTTTTATGAGTTGATCAATGCCAACCAAGCCCGGGATTACCATGAGTAACCTATTAGAAAATTGTCCTTTAAATATCTTATTATTTTAGCTTTTGCTTGAGCTCTTCAAGCTCTTTCAAAAATCTTGAAATTGTTTTGTTCATTACCTGCGGCTGCGTCCTCAAAATCTCAGCAGTCTTTACAAGTACATCTCCATTATACTTCTCTTTTGAAACAAGGTCAAACTGCGAAATATCTGAGACTTTTCCTTTCTTTACAGCCTTCTTCGCTTCCTTCCATTTGTCAAACAATTCCTGCGCTCGCGCAGGTATCTGCTCAACCTCAACACCAAGAAGCTTTGCAGTCTCCTCGATTATTCCCTCTTGCTTTGCCTCTGCCTTCTCAGCTGCCTTTCCTGCAGTAAAAGTTATCCTTACAATCCCGTCCTGTATCTTGGTTGACTTAAGAATCTTGATCTCTCCGACTTCCTGTGTATTCTTAAGGTGCGTTCCTCCGCATGCCTCAACATCAACCTCAGGAACTTCGATAACGCGAATCTCTTTTCCCGGCACTGCCCCGCCTTGGTAAAGCCCCATGCCGTATTTTTTCTCAGCAGCATCCCTAGACATAAAAGAGCTCCTTACCGGAATTGCCTCCCTTACAATCTTGTTTGATTCTGCATTTATCTTTTCAAGTTCTTCTTCACTTATATTCTTGAAATGAGTAACATCAAGATGGGCCTTGTCTTCTGTCTTTTTTGCTCCTGCCTGGTTTATATGCGAGCCA
>CAYUUH010000033.1:0-8919 GCA_964447855.1 uncultured Methanosarcinales archaeon
CATTAAAGTAAACATCTCCTGCCAATACAGGAACTCCAAGAGGATTTCCATAGCCTGCTATGCCATCAACAACGCTGTTTGCGATGTATTTTACCCTGTCTTTGTTCTTGCCGTTTGGGTTTCCAAACCTCAATGGGTCTGCTGACGAAATAACTCGTGCACCCATACACAAGACATCCCTTACATTTCCTCCGATGCCTGTCGCAGCGCCTTCAAAAGGCACAACCTGGCTTGGATGATTATGGCTCTCATGAGAGATTACTATACCATACTGCTCACCGTTTATCTTTGCAAACTTGATTATTCCTGCATCTTCTGCAGGCCCAAGAATCACAGTAGGTCCTTTTGTAGGGAGCATCTTCAGGGTTGTCCTGCTGCTCTTATAAGAGCAGTGCTCTGACCATTCCGTATTGAATATATGGAGCTCGACCAATGTAGGATTTCTTCCGAGAAGTTCAGCAACCTTTCTGGCTTCAGACAGCTTAAGGGAAATCCCGTTCTTCTGCATAAATGGCTGCAGTTCATTATCTGCCATGCCGGTTACATCAATTGTTTCAGCGTCTACATCCCCCATTTTTCCACCAGAAATCCAAAAATATGAGAATATATAAAGGTTATGCCAAAGTTAATGTTTTTGCTTTCTTTTAGACTCAGCCCTGATTATAAGATACCCAGAGAATAGGATTATTACTCCTCCGATTAAGGTCCTTATAGTAGGCATCTCAGAAAAAAGCACTATCCCAAATATAAGGACAAACACTGGCTCTGAATAAGCCACAATCCCTGCATGCTGCGCTTTGACATATCTCAATCCGCTTAGATAAAGAATGCCTGGAACAATAAACGCTATGATTGAGTACAGTAAAGACAGCAAGACTGCATCATAGGTCAGGGTATATTTTATAGTAAACATAAATGGAAGTACAAAGATCATGGGCACAAGCCCTTGGTAGAAAAGCACTTTGGTGATGTTATTATCAGAGACAATCTTCTTGTTTATTGTGATTAACACTCCATAAGCCAGTCCTGAAAAAGTCCCCCACAAGATTCCTGCAAGATGTGAGTTTCCAAATGAAAGCTCCGGGTATGAGATTATCAAGAGCCCGGCAAAAGATAAGATGGCGGCAAATATAGATAACTTCTCAAGCCTCTCCTTCAATAGTACGACTGAAAAGAACAATGCAAATATGGGGGCAGTATAATGTGAAAGTACGCTGTTTGCAAGGGTTGTCAGGGCATATGCTTTTAAGTATCCCAAAGAATTCAGCCCTAAAGCAATTGAAGAATATATCACCCAGGGGTCTTTGAGCTTAAGGCTTATACCTTTAACCCTAGCGTATATAGCTAATAGGACTACCACAAAAAGGCTGTATAAGAACATTATAACTGGAGTTGGAAGATTAATCCATCTTACAATGGGCCCAATAAAAGAGAAAAAGAACATTGAAGCTATTATAAGCAAACATCCTCTAAGGTGGTCATTCATATATCTCACCTACTAGGTATATAGAACCTGCAACGAGGACAATCTCATTCTTACTAGCTATAGATTCAGCATATTTTAAGGCTTCTTTTGAGTCTTCAATTATTTTATACTTCTTAGTTACATGCTTTGCAAGCTCTTTTGGGTCAGTTGCCCTCGGAACCTTTGCTCTCGTAAATATTATACTTGATGTAAACGGCTCAAGCAACTGGAGTATCTGCTTTCTGTCTTTGTCTTTGCATATCCCTATAACAAGGACTATTTTCTTCTTTAGTTTCTTAAGCTCTCCTATGAGGGACTTTACTGCATGAGGATTATGCGCACAGTCAACCAGCACGTTCTTCTTGATATATTCAAGCCTTGCAGGTATACTAGCTGATTTAAGGCCTGCATCGATGTCTGATTTGGATATGCCTAGATTATTATAATTGATTAACACATCTATTGATCTGGCAGCAATCTCTGCATTAATCTGCTGAAAGTTTCCCTTAAGGGACAAAGCATATTTCCTTGTAGGCTTAGTTATGATAAAAATTGGGCTTTTCTTTTCTTTAGCCACATTTGAGATGACTTCAAGCGCTTTTCCCTCAGCAGCTGTCACAACAGGAACCTTCTCTTTGATTATGCCTGCCTTTTCATACGCAATGTTCACAATGTTCTTTCCAAGATAATCTGTGTGTTCTATACCTACATTAGTTATTATGCTAAGCATAGGAGTTACTACATTAGTTGCATCAAGCCTGCCACCCAAGCCGACCTCTAATACTAGGAAATCAACTTTCTGCTCTTTATAATACTGGAAGGCCATTGCAGTTGTAACCTCAAAGAAAGTCTGGTCCCCTCTGTGTTTCTTTACCAGTTCAGTAAGTCTTGCTATGTCTTCATCAGATATATCTTTGCCGTTTATCTGAAATCTCTCATTAAGCTTCCTGAGATGGGGGCTTGTGTAAAGGCCAACTTTATAGCCCGCCTTCTGAAGGATTGAAGCAATCATCGAACATACAGAGCCCTTGCCATTGGTCCCTGTAATGTGAATTACCTTAAGCCCATTATGGGGATTGCCCAGCTTCTCGAGTAATCTTGTGACATTTGCCAGGCCAAGCTTAGTTCCAAAGTGCTCAATCTCCAATAGATAGCTGATTGCTTCTTTGTAATTCATAGCCTAAAATTATTGAACTGGATATAAAAACCTATTGAATTTAGTAAGGTTTTTATATAATTATCATAGGAATATGTGTGGGGTGATATAATGTCAAAAAACAATGCAAATTTATGTGCAGCACTGGCTTATGTGTTTATAGGGATAGTGTGGTATTTTATAGACGACAAGATGAAGAAAGACAAGTTTGTCAAGTACCATGTAAAACAAGGGATTATCCTTTTGATTGCATGGGTGCTATGGGGGGCAATAGTCTCTATCCTGGGCTTATTTTCCTCCATCCTAAGCCTTGTACCTTGGGTATTTGCAATATGGGGGATAATAAATGCATTGAACAAGGAGGAAAAAGAACTTCCATTAATCGGCCAGTACGCCAAGAAGCTTGAGTTCTAATTTTTTCTTTAGTTTAATAATTTTTTATTATTTTATTTATTCCCATTCTTTAGATTGATAATATTCTTCAAAAGTCCTGACAAGATAAGGGTCTCCATTAGAATACTCATTTGGAATCTGCAATTGTTTTGTTTTTCCGGCAGCGTCAGGAAACCAGGAGGTAATAAGCCCTGCAATCCATGCGTCCACTGCTATAATCTTATGAGCCCTCGCTACCATATCGTCAAGAGGATCTTCAGAATAACCTGCAACAATGGCGCCCCTGCTGGTCGCAACATAGTTCAAGCCCTCTTCCTTAAAATGCTTGTTGAATAAGCTGGCTCCAGTTGGGCTTCTATCTATGCCGCAATTACAAATGAATAATATCTCCTTAGTATCCGCCATATGGACATATAACAAGGCGTTCCCCTTTATAAATGTTTCGTTTTATTACTACTCCTAAGAGACAAATAATCCAACTTGTGTTCCATTTTGTTTTTTAAGTAACCTTTATAAACCACCCATAATTCTTCTGAATCAAGGAAATGTAGGCTTAGCTCGCCTGAATCCTTAAACAGTAGTTTTAAATGGAGGCTAAATAAAATGGGAATGTATAAGTACATTAGAGAAGCCTGGAAACAGCCGGGCCAGAGTATTGAGTTCTTAAGAGAGCGCATGAGACAGTGGAAAACTGAAGATGCGACCATAAGGATTGAGAGGCCAACAAGACTTGACAGGGCAAGGTCTTTGGGATACAAAGCAAAGCAAGGATATCTTGTAGTCAGGCAGAGGGTCTCAAGAGGCGGAAGGCAGAGGCCAAGAAGCGACCTCGGCGGAAGAAGGCCAAAGAGGATGACTAGGAGAAAAGACCTTAAGATTAGCTATCAGGTTGTAGCTGAGCAGAGGGCATCCCAAAAGTTCCCTAATGCGGAGGTTCTAAACTCATATTTCGTAGGCAAGGATGGCAGGAATTACTGGTATGAGATTATCTTGATTGACAGAGCCCACCCAGCAATACTTGCTGATGAGAAGATTAGCTGGATAGCTTCAAAGAAAGGCAGAGTCCACCACGGAGTTACTGCTGCTGGAAAGAGAAGCAGAGGCATCCTGACAAATAAAGGAAAGGGTGCTGAAAAGCTAAGGCCAAGCCTAAGGGCAAACGACAGGCATGCAAAATAAAGCAATTTGCTTTATTTCTTTTTTATTTATTTTTGTCTTATTCTAGAAATCAAAAGTAAGATTATTCACCCTATTTATCAAGCCCAGATATGTTCCAGGGTCGCGGCAGTTTCTTACCTCGCTTACCTTATCATAAATCTTGCAGAAGAATCCTGCCATCTTCTGAATGGTCTTGTCCTCATCTGCAAATACCACATTTACTGTACTGTCAATTATAGACTCTCCGTCAAACATTTGCCTTGACGCTTTCTCCATAGACCTTATTTCCTGGACTATCTTTACTGCCAAAGCCTCTGGGTCATCAAGAGAAACCTTCTTTGTTATCTCTTTATCCATACCATCATTAAACTTGATATCAACCTCAACGGCCTTGTCCTTCGGAGAGAACTTATTTACTTTTATTCTCTTAAACCTGACTTCTACTTTTCTCATGTTCACAACCCCATTGTTTTATCGATATCTTCGGCTATCTGCTCCAGTTCATCGCATGCCCGCTGAACATCTCTTTCAATCTCATTGACTAAATCTTTTAGATTATCAACTCTCAGTATATATCTGTTCCTGTGGTGCACAGCTATTCCAGCCTCTATAAGTTTATTCAGGTGATGTATAACTGTTCCTCTTGTAAGGCCTGACCTTTCAGCAATCTCATCGCTTGATAAGGGGACCCTTGATTTTGCAGCCTTCAAGAGCTCAACAAAAATCCTGTAGCAACTTTTGTCCTTATCCCTCATATTAAATAGTCCAAGAGAATTTCCAAACCACTGGAGCTCTTCATTGAGGTTGTTTCTCTGAGGTTTGATTGACCTTATTATAGTTATCTTATGTTCATATATTCTTAGCATAGCCCATATTTATTGTCCACTATTTATAAATTTTTCGCTAAAATATATGCTACAGGATACAAAGATTTATATATAAGTTGAGCTTACCTATCCTTTGTTGATGTTAAGTCAACAAGAGTGAGGTTCAACTAAAATGGCAGAAAGCAAGAAAGAAAAGCCAAAAAAAGAAACCAAGCAAGATTCTAAGGATGAGATAGCTGAATTGACTGAAACCCTCCAAAGGATTCAGGCAGAGTTTGAAAACTACAAAAAGAGAATTGACAGAGAAAAAGCAGAGTTTGTAAAATACTCAAAGCATGAGCTGATTTTGAAACTGCTTCCGATACTTGACAGCTTTGAGCTTGCAATCAAGAACTCAAAAGATAAGAGTGCTAACATCTCCAAAGGAGTAGAGCTAATCTTTTCCCAGCTCTACTCTGTTTTAGAGTCAGAAGGTATGAGGAGAATAGACTGCATAGGAAAAAAGTTTGACCCTTTCAAGCATGAAGTGCTGCTTCAGGAAGAGTCAGATAAAGAGGAAGATATTGTGCTTGAAGAGCTGCAGAAGGGCTACATGCTCAACGATAAGGTGCTAAGGCACTCTAAAGTAAAAGTTTCCAAAAAAAGAGAGGAAGAAAATGAATGTAACAAGGAAGACAAAACTAAGCAAAGTGCTTGAGCTTGGAGAAAAGTGCAGCAAGTGCGGACACTGCTGCTCGCACGGCGCAGGTGCATTGGCTGATGAGGACCTTGCAAAGATTGCTGCGTTCCTTAAGACAACTGAGAAAGAGCTTAAGAAAACATGCCTTGAGGAAGTCGAAAGGTTCAACACAAAAAGGCTAAGGCCTATCCTGATAAAGAAAAGCAAGCCTTATGGAAGGTGTGTTTTCCTTGACGAAAAGACGGGCTGCAAAATCAACGATGTAAAGCCTCTTGAGTGTAAAATCGGAAACTGTTCAGAGTATGGAGAACAGCTGAGCCTTTGGTTCATGCTGAATTATTTCGTGAATCCAAACGATCCGGAGTCTGTAAGGCAGTATTCAGCATACTTAAAGACTGGCGGAAAGACTCTGAAAGGAGGAAAGCTTGAGGAACTTGTGCCTGATAAGAACAGGCTTAGTGCAATATTAAACTATAAAATACTTGGGTGATAAAATGGCTGAAGATAAGATAAATATGAACATTGATGATGGAAAGGCATTCTTTGCCAACGAACTGTCGATTAATTTCAATCCTATGCAGTTCTTCTTTGACTTTAGGAGGATTTCTCCAAGAAATGATCCTAGGTCCAAAGGAAGGCCTTCTGTCCTGTGCGAACATAATGTGATAATAACCGACCCTTATCATGTAAAGGAGATACATAGGGTATTGACCAATATGATATCTGCCTACGAAAAGGAGTTCGGGGAGATAACAAAGCCTGAGGCTTTGGCAAAATTTGAAGAGAAAAAGAAGAAGGAATCAAAAGACAAGCCAAAAGACGAGGTTTCAACACCTAGTTATTTTGGATAAAAAACCAACGGGGGTAAAAGAAAATGGCTGAAAAAAAATCAACTAAAAAAGAGAAGATTATAGGTATAGACTTAGGTACATCAAACTCTGCTGCATCGGTGCTTATAGGCGGAAAGCCTACAATCGTGCCTTCAGCAGAAGGGACAACTGCCTACGGAAAGGCATTCCCAAGCGTGGTTGCGTTCACAAAGGACGGCCAGATGCTTGTTGGAGAGCCTGCAAGGCGTCAGGCTATCTCGAACCCTAAGGGAACAATAACTGCTGCAAAGCGAAAGATCGGTACAAACCATAAGTACAACATAAACGGAAAAGAGTTCACTCCGCAGCAGATTTCTGCATTTATCCTGCAGAAGATAAAGAAAGACGCAGAAGAGTTCATAGGGGAGCCTGTGCACAAAGCTGTGATTACAGTGCCGGCTTATTTTGACGACGACCAAAGGCAGGCGACAAAAGATGCAGGAAGCATTGCAGGCTTAGAGGTAGTAAGGATTGTCAACGAGCCTACTGCCGCCTCAATGGCATACGGCCTTGACAAGGCTGACAAGGAAATCAAAATCCTTGTGTTTGACTTTGGAGGAGGAACTTTAGATGTTACAATAATGGACATGAGTGATGGAGTATTCGAGGTAAAATCTACATCTGGGGACACTCAGCTTGGTGGAACAGATATGGACAACTCGCTTATGAACTATATAATCGAAGAGTTCAAGAAGAAGGAAGATATTGACTTAAGCGACGACGATACTGCAATGCAGAGGCTTAGGGAAGCTGCTGAAAAGGCAAAGATTGAGCTTTCAACAGTTACTGAAACTGACATCAACCTGCCATTTATAATTGCAAGTGATGATGGGCCTAAGCATCTTCAGATGAAGATTACCAGAGCAAAGTTTGAGCAGCTTATGGAGCCGATAATTGAGAAATGCAGGCATCCGCTTGAGCAGGCGATTAAGGATGCCAAGCTTAGCATAAAAGATATCGCCAAGGTAATCCTTGTCGGAGGGCCTACAAGAATCCCGGCAGTAAGAAATTTTGTTGAAGATTTTGTCGGAAAGAAGGCCGAGCGCGGAGTTGACCCTATGGAGTGTGTTGCACAGGGTGCAGCTATCCAGGCAGGAGTATTGGCTGGAGAAGTAAAGGACATCTTATTGCTTGATGTCACTCCATTAACACTTGGTATCGAGACCCTTGGAGGAGTAAGGACTCCATTGATTGAGAGAAACACGACAATTCCAACAAAGAAGACGCAGATATTCTCAACAGCATCTGACAACCAGCCTGCTGTGACAATCCATGTGCTTCAGGGAGAGCGTCCGATGGCTGACGACAACAAAAGTCTTGGAAGATTTGACCTTGTTGGAATTCCGCCTGCACCAAGAGGAATCCCGCAGATTGAAGTTACATTTGACATAGACGCAAACGGAATCCTTCATGTAGGTGCAAAAGACCTTGGAACAGGTAAGGAGCAGAGCATAAGGATTACAGCACCTAATAAGCTGAGCGAAGATGACATCGAAAAGATGAAGAAAGATGCAGAAGTGCATGCTGAAGAGGACAAAAAAAGGAAAGAAAGGGTAGAGGTGCTCAACGAAGCCGAGACAATGGTCTTCCAATATGAAAAGACTTTAAAAGAAATGGGAGACAAGGTTGATAAGAAACAGATTGAGCCTATCCAAAAAGACATTGAGGGTCTAAAAGAGCTGCTCAAGGACAAAGAAAAGAACTTCGAGCTAATCAAGAAAGCAAAAGATGACTTAGTCCAGAAGTTCCAGAAAGTGTCTGAAGAGCTGTACAAGAAAGTAGCTGAAGAGCAAGCAAAGAAACAGCAGCAATCTGGGGCTTCTGCCCAAGGCGCAGAACCTGAGGAAGACGAAGAAGAGAAACCAAAGAAGAAAAAGGGCAAAGTGGTAGATGCTGACAGGGTTGATGAAGGAAAAAAGAGATAAATGCCAAAAGACAAAGACTATTACAAGACTCTAGGTGTCGAGAAGGGAGCTTCAAAGGAAGAGGTAAAGAAAGCCTACAAAAAGCTTGCCAAGAAGTATCACCCTGATTTAAACCCAAACGACCCAGAGGCAGTTGCAAAGTTCAAGGAGATTAATGAAGCTGCAGCTATCCTGGGAGACGACGAGAAAAGAAGGCAGTATGACCAGTACGGCACGACTGCTGAAGGCTTCCAGGGATTTAGCGGTGGCCAGGGCTTTGATTTTTCTGACTTTATGCAGGACATTGGAGGCTTTGGTTTTGACTTTGACAGTATATTCGACAGGTTCTTTGGCGGCGGTGGCTTCGGAGGCTCAAGGCGCAGGAGATCTGGCCCAAGAAGAGGCTCTGATTTAGAAAGTGATGTAGAAATCACGCTGGAAGATGCTGCAAAAGGCGTTACTAAAGAG
>CAYUUH010000034.1:0-4343 GCA_964447855.1 uncultured Methanosarcinales archaeon
TTCTCTTAAAAGAGAGCCGGTAAAGGCTATGCTGAAATATTCCAAGTCAGAGGTCATAGGCACTCACCCTGTTTTTGGACCGTCGGTAAAGAGGATAAAAGACCAAACAATGGTATTATGCCCTGCCCGCGGAAAGAAATGGCTTCCCTGGCTTAAGAATATCCTTGCTAAGAATGGAGCAAAGATAAAGATTTCAACTCCAGAGAAGCACGATAAGATGATGTCAGTCATCCAGGGAATAATGCATTTTAGTTCAATCTCAATTTGCCATGCACTAAAAGAGCTCGGCCTCGATATACATGAGAGCCAGGAGTACAGCAGCCCAATATATAAGCTAAGGATGGACATGGTTGGCCGCATACTCAATCAGGACCCTAAGCTTTATGCTGACATAGAGATATCCAACCCAGAAACAAAAAGGGCGGTAAAGGCATATTTGAATAACGCAAGACAGCTTTACAAGATAATCAAAAGAAAAGACACAGCAAGATTCATAGACTATTTCAAGGAAGCATCAAATTATCTAGGAACTTTTAAGAAAGAAGCAGAGGAATACAGCAATTACCTGATTGACAAGCTCGTTGAGAGGAAAAAATGAGAATAGCCACTCTTGGTCCAGAAGGAACGTTTAGCAATGAAGCTGCGCTTAAGTACAGCAAAAATGCCCAGATAGTTTTTCAGAAAACAATTTGGGATGTTTTTGAGGCCGTAAAGCTGAAGAACGCAGACTTAGGCATAGTTCCGATAGAGAATTCTATAGCAGGAACAGAAGGGCTTACATTGGACTCATTAATGGAGTTTGATTTGCTGATAGTTGGAGAGCTTCTCCTGGATGTTAAGCATAATCTTGCTAGTCAAGGCTCTATAAGTGAGATAAAAACAATCTATGCCCATCCTCAGGCTCATGCCCAGTGTGAGAGGTATCTCAGGGAAAATTTGCCTCAGGCAGAGATTATACATACCAGCTCAAACGGAAAATCAGCAGAGCTTCTTTCAAAGAGCGGTAAGAATGACAAGGCAGCAATAATCCCTAAGCTTGCAGCAGCAAAATACGGCCTTAAGATAATAAAAGAAGCAATTCAGGACAGCAGGTTTAATGTCACAAGGTTCCTGGTCATAGGGAGTGAGTGCCCTAAAAAGACAGGCAAGGACAGAACGAGTATTGCAATCTACCCTCAGGTAGACCGTCCAGGATTATTGTATGAGCTTTTAGGCCAGTTTGCTGAAAGAAGGATTAACCTTACAAAAATAGAGTCAAGGCCTTCAAAAGGAAAGCTTGGAGATTATCTATTCTTCATAGACATGCAGGGCCATAAAGACGAGAAAAGGCTTAAGGACGCTTTCGCCGTAATTGAGAAAAGCTTCTTACTTAAAGTGCTAGGAAGTTATCCTAGAAAGTATTAGTGTTTAAAATGGACAAGCTAATCAATACCTTACATCCATTGGAAAGAAAGGTTCTTCCTGTCCTGAATAAAGTTTCTGATTTAGCAGGCATAGCAAAAGAATCAGAGCTCCAAGAAGTAGAGGTAATGCGTGCTTTGCAGTGGCTTCAGAACAAAAAAGTTCTTACCATAAAAGAAGATGTTAGGGAAGTTGTCATACTCGGGAAGAATGGGCAGAACTACGCAAAGCACGGCCTGCCTGAAAAGAGATTCCTGTCAGCCGTGAAAGACAAGGAACTTCCTGTAGAAAAGATAATGGAGAAAGCAGGCCTTGCAAAAGATGAGATTAACATCTGCATAGGCGTCTTAAGGAGCAAGGTTGCAGTTAACATAAGAAAAGACAAGGAGCTTCTTGTTTCTATAACTGAGCAGGGAAAGAAACTGCTTGACAAAGAAAGCCTTGAGGAGAAATTCCTTAAGAGAGCATTCCCGATTGAGACAAGTTCATTAAAAGAAGAAGAAAAATTCGCTCTTGAAGCATTAAAGAAAAGAAAAGATATAGTAAAAGTAGACTTAGTGAAAACAAAGAGCGCAGAACTTACAGACCTCGGCAAAAAACTTTCCAAGCATAAGATTTCAGGAGAGGGGATTATAGACAGCTTAACTCCTAAGATGATCAGCTCAGGCGCATGGAAGGGAAAGTCTTTCAGAAGATTTGATGTTAAGATTAATGTTCCGATGATTTCTGGAGGAAAACGCCATTTTGTAAGCCAGGCAGTTGAATATATCCGAAAGATATGGCTAGAAATGGGATTCAAAGAGATGACTGGCTCTCTTATCCAGACAGCGTTCTGGGACTTGGACTCGTTATTCGTGCCTCAAGACCATCCCGCTCGCCAGATGCAGGATACATTCTACATAAAAGACCCGCATTCTGGTAAACTGCCGTCTCCGCTATGGAAGAAAGTTAAAGAAGCCCACGAGAATGGAGCAGATACTGGTTCAACTGGATGGGGTGGAAATTGGTCTGAGGCAGAGTCAAAGAAGAATTTGTTGCGTACCCATACCACTGTTTTGTCCGCACAGGCAATATCTCGTTTGAAGGAGTCTGACCTTCCTGCAAAGTTCTTTTCAGTTGCTCGTGTATTTAGAAATGAAGCACTTGATTGGAAGCATTTGTTCGAGTTAACGCAGGTTGAGGGCATTGTTGTAGATCCTAAAGCTAATATGAAGTATTTGAAGGGCTATTTGAGGGAGTTTTTTGGTAAGATGGGGTATGATGATGTTAGGATTAGGCCTGCTTATTTCCCATATACTGAGCCTTCAGCAGAGGTTGATGTGCTGCATCCTGATAAAAACCAATGGATAGAGCTTGGAGGCTCTGGAATATTCAGGCCTGAGGTTGTAAAGCCTTTGCTCGGTATAGAGGTTCCTGTTTTAGCATGGGGACTTGGAATGGAAAGGACAATTTCAGAGTATTTTGACATTAATGATATCCGTGAATTGTATAAGAATGATTTAAAACAGATTAGGGGAATGAAATCCTGGATGAGATAATATGCCTAGCGTTAAACTAAACAAGGAAGTGTTGGAAAAGCTTATGGGGAAGAAGTTGCCTATCGATAAACTAAAAGACCGCATAAGCATGCTTGGAACAGATCTTGAGGGGATAGAAGGCAACGAGATTTCAGTGGAGGTATTTCCCAACAGGCCAGATATGCTTTCTGAGCAGGGATTTGGCCGCGCATTATCTACTTTTGTAGGAGGCAGCAAGGGCCTCAGGAGCTACAAGGTTGAGAAATCAGGATTCAAGCTTATTGTTGACAGGTCTGTTAAAGGCGTAAGGCCGTGTACAGCATGCGCAATTGTAAAGGGGATAAAGTTTGATGATGAAAAGATTCGTGAAGTAATCCAGATACAGGAAAAGCTCCATATAACCTATGGAAGAAATAGGAAAAAGGTTGCTATTGGAGTTTACCCAATGGAAAACATCAAGTTCCCTATAAGGTTTGTTGCAAAAAAACCAACAGACATCAAATTTATACCTCTTGAGTTCAACAGAGAACTCAACGGCTTGCAGATATTGTCTCAGCACCCTACTGGAAGAGAGTATGGAAACCTTCTCGAAGGGCTTGACAAGTTCCCGATATTCATAGATGCAAATGACCATATCTTGTCCATGCCGCCAATCATCAATTCCCAGATGATGGGAAAGGTCAGCGACAAGACAACAGAAGTATTCATTGAGTGCTCTGGATTTGATTATGGGGTTCTTGCAAAGTGCCTTAACATGATAGTCACAGCTTTAGCTGATATGGGCGGCAAGATTTACTCGATGGACCTTGAGTATCCTGATAAAAGATATGTTTCTCCAGACTTATCTCCAGCAAAGATGAAGATTGACTCTGGATATGTAAGCAAGATTATCGGAGTTGAGATGAAAGACACAGACGTTAAGAAATATCTTGAGATGATGGGGTATGGTTATGAGAAGGGCCATGCATTGATTCCATGTTATCGTGCTGATGTATTGCATCCAATAGATTTAGTTGAAGATATAACAATAGCTTATGGCTATGAGAACATAAATGAAGAGATTCCAAAGGTAGCGACTGTTGCCGAAGAAGACAAATTCTACGTTTTCAAGGATAGAATCGCAAACATACTTGTTGGATTAGGGTTACTTGAGGTTAAAACATACAACCTTACATCAAAAGAAAACCAAGTAACTAAGATGAACTCAAAGATTGATGTTATTGAGCTTGCAAACTCAGCAACAAAAGAGTATCACGTTTTGCGTGCATGGATGATTCCAAGCCTTATGGAGGTTCTTGGGGCAAATAAGCACCATGAATATCCTCAGAGGATATTTGATATAGGAGCCATATTCAAGAAAGGAAGCTCTGACACAGGAGTTGTTGAAAATGACAGGATTGCGGTTGCACTTTGCTCTGACAGGAC
>CAYUUH010000034.1:4353-8845 GCA_964447855.1 uncultured Methanosarcinales archaeon
TGCCGAAACTATCTTCAAGCCTAGAATAATTATAAAGCAGATTCTTGACTATCTTTTCAGGATGATTGATGTAAAGTATGAGATTGAAGATGCTGATAATGACTCATTCATACCTGGAAGGGTTGGCCGCGCAGTCGTAAACGGAAAGAAAGTTGCATATTTAGGAGAAATTTCTCCGCAAGTGCTTGAGAATTGGGGGCTTAGTTTCCCGGTTACTGCTTTTGAACTGAATTTAAGTGAGTTGTTTGAAGCTATAATCAAGAAGTGAATTAATAATAAAATAAGAAAGAACTTATTCGTTCTTCTCTTCATCACCAAGAAGCTCTTCTACACTCTCAGACGCTTTAGCTTTCTTGGCTGGCTTTGCTTCTGTCTTCTTTTCTGCTTTCTTAGGAGCTGCCTTCTTCTTTCCCTTTGGCTCTTCCTTAGCTTCTTCAGCTTTCCTGTCATTGCATCTCAGCTTCTTTGGCCTTTCCCCAGCCTTCCTTGGCTTGGTGTTCCACACATCAAGCTTCAAAGCATCAAACTCTTTCTTAACAGAGTCATGAGAAGCGCCTTTCTTAACATTTAGAACAGTGTTCAATGGCTCAAGGTGCGCAATATTGCACTTTCTCCTTCTCACCTGGCCGTCTACCATCACAAACTTATCATCTAGAACGTCTACAATCACGCATTTTCCACCGGCATCACGGCCAGCTATTTTCACACACAATCTTCCGATTTCAATCATTTTTTCCTCCAATCCTCATCATATAGCAGCTGTTGCCAGCACTGCAGAGGATTTCACTGTCTAGCTTTTTGTATCATGAGCCTTCTTAGGCATTTGGTGCAGAGAACTCAGCCTTTTGGGCTTTGCGGCCTTTTCTTTGTCTTAGCCATGTTCTGCATCTTTATAGGTCTTGCTCTCGGAACTCCCTTTAGAACAGCTCCGCAGCTGCCGCATTTGGCAGCTTTAGGCTTCCTTCTTTCATAGTGTAAAACTACTTTTCCGCCAGGGGTCTTTCTGAAAACCCTTCGCATCGATCTTGATTTTTGTCTTCCTGTTACCATATTAATCAACTGGAAACTCAGTCCTATTTAAAAAGATTATCTTTCGGTAAATTAGTAAACCTTAAGCCATTTCCTCAATAACATGCTGAATATCATGGAAAATAAGATATATGTACCAAGCCAGCCGCCGCCATAGCCCAAAAGCCTGAAAGGCATATTTACAACCTTTTTTGGCTCATTGCTTAATTTTAAAGTCTTAAGTCCATAAACTCCCTTTACATTCTCAAGCACAGTTGTATATTCCTGCTCTTTGGTTATTATAACATCCTTGTAAGCTACCTGCGAATTGTACTCAATTTCCAATGCATCTCCATCAATATAATTTCCCTCATCACCTTTTAAGACCCAGACAGCGCTTCCGTCTGAAACTTCCTTTGTTGAGTTGCCAATAACTTCAATCCCTTCAGGAGCCGTGAGCGCAACAAGGCCGCCAGCGCCTCTGGCAAACGTAGCCTCAATCGTAAATTCCTGGCCAGGCATTATCGGCTCATAGGCAAGATTTGCGTTAAGCCATCCGAATATTATGATGACTGGAAGCAAGGTGAATAAAGTTGATTTCATGCTGTGGCTCATGTACTTCATGTTCGTTTCCATGGACTTCTTTTGAACTGCAAGAGCCTGCTCTGGATGATTCCTGAGCTCTTTCATCTCTTTCTGAAGTTCTTTTAGCTCATTTATCAAATCCTTCATCAGGCTCTGGTTTGTTGTAAACTTGTAAACTACAGTAACTATAACAGAAACAATAAGAGCAATAATCGCTATTGACAAAGCCAACGGCAAACTAAGCAGCGGGTTGAATATTGGGTTTAGTAATGAGCCTAACATTTTATTCCATCATCTTCCTCATCATTGGGTGCATATCCATCATATGCTGCTGGGCTATCTCTTCATAAAGCTTGTAAACAATCATAACTGTCAATAGGATACCTGTTCCCCTGCTTAATGACCCTGTAAGGTCTGCAAGCGCCGCTAAAAATCCTACAGTAGCAGCTCCCATTATAGTCAATGGCCAGATATATCTGTTAAGAAGCCTTTCTAAAACTCTTTCATCTCTCCTGAATCCAGGAATCTGCAGGCCAGAAGCCATCATGTTCTTTGCCTGTGACCTCGCATCCATGCCGGCTGTCTGAACCCAGAAAATACTGAATATAATCGATCCTCCAATCATGAATAGCATGTAAATAAGCGCCTGCATATAAGGCTTGTATCCGATAAGGAAGCTCTGCCTCTCTATTATCGCCCGGACAATGTCAGAGCCCTGCAGCCAGTAAACAAGCCCTGACGACGGGCTTCCGTTTGCAAGGAATGTTCCAAGTATCGGCCTGCCCCAGTTCTGCAGAAGTCTTCCCCACAGTTGAAGGTTGGCCATTAAAGCGGCAACAAGGATAACTGGGATGTTAGATGTATAGATAAAGCTCAAAGGCCACCTTATTCCATGCCCTCGAATTCTGCCAAAGCTTAAAGGAATCTCAACTTTCATCGCCTGGGCATAAACAGCAACAACAAAAACAAGCGCCGTTGAAAGCACTGCAGC
Organism: uncultured Methanosarcinales archaeon; assembly: GCA_964447855.1. Lineage (GTDB taxonomy): Archaea > Nanobdellota > Nanobdellia > Woesearchaeales > JAHWIC01 > JAHWIC01. Next base: position 6,938 of record CAYUUH010000034.1, read on the forward strand.
AAGCTTGATTCCTGCAGTAGTTACATCATTTGCAGCAAGGCTTTGGAATAATGCAGGAATCGCTCCAATCGAATAGGTCATCCCCGTAACGCCTGCTGATGTTGGCTTTACCCAGTTAAATGCCTGGATAAATATGCTCTTGCTTACACCAGCTGCAATAAACAATGAGATTCCTGAACCAAATCCCCACTTGCTTATCACTTCATCCATAAACAACACAAGCATTCCTCCTAAGAATAACTGGAATACAAGGAATAATTTTAGATTGAATACCATTGCCACGCTCAATGCAATTGCAGATGAAGCAATCTCAAGTCCTGGCTGCGGAGTGAAGAGCACCCTAGCCACAGGGTCAAAGTGGGTTCCTGGAGACAAACCTCCCATGAACACATAAATCATTGCTTCGAATACTATAAAAAATATTGCGCTAAGCTTCTGAAGCCCCTGGAATGTTTTCTTTCCTTCGGTAGACGTAAGGTCAAATTTCAAAAGGCCAGAGCCATTAAGTAGCTGCAGCACGATAGATGCTGTGACTATAGGTCCAATACCTAATGATAATATCGAGCCAAATTCAGCTCCAAGGATTATAGACAAGAACTCAAATTGCTCCAATGCGTTTTCTCCCAAACCAAAAAGAGGCATCAATCCAAGAACAAAATAAAGCATAAGGGTTATTCCAGTCCACTTAAGCTTTTCTTTAAATGATAATCTTTTTTGAGTAGGCTTGGCAACCTCAGGCAGGTTATCCAGTATTGTCCTCCATACAGACATTTTATTCCTCGCTTGATGAAGATTTTACAATAACTTCTCCGCCAGCTTCCTTTACCTTCTCAATGGAACCGTGGGAAGCATACTTAACACTTATCTTCATTTTCTTTGTTGCTTTCCCGTCCCCTAAGAGCTTGTTATATCCTGCTTTTTCCAGGTCAATTGTATAAACGTCGCCTGACTTTGAAGCATTGCCTTCTTTCTCAAAAGAAACAAGTTTTTGCTCTAAAATCTTGATGTTGATTGGGACAATATCTTCCTTTTGCCCTTTTTTCTTGAATCCGAACTTTCCAAAATATTTCTCTTTCCATATAGAAGGTTTTTTCTGGTCAGCCCTCTTTCCTGAACCAGCCATACCCTTTCCGCCGCGGTTTCCTGAGCCCTTATGATGAGCTGCTCCTCTTCCCCAGCCGTGCCAAGTATTTCCTCTCTGCCTGGCAACCTTTCTTCTTCTTCTTACTACCATTTAAATCATCCTTTTGATCAGGTCGTTTATCTTTGACCCTCTGTATCCTAATGCTCCTGATATGTTGAAAGGCATCTTTATACCCTTTCTTCCGAATCCTTTCTTTGGAGGATTCAATCTGAAGAATGGCTTCATTTTGTCTCCTGTTTTTTCTCCTTTCTTACTCACTAAAAGCTTGTATGTCTCATCATCAATCTCTCCGTAAGTGATATAATCCTTGGCTTTCTTTGCCATGCCTGCAAAACTGGCATTATTCGGAACAACAGTGCAGTAATTGCATCTGTGGATATTAAGCATCCTTAGGGTGTCTTCTACCTCATTCCTAACCCTGATGCCTCCTCTTACCCTGATTATTGCAAGCTTTGATTTGGTTGTTTCTTCACTCATTTGACTATTCTCCCTTCGCACATACTGTTTTCACTAATAAATTTTGATTGGACTTTGGTCTCTAATAAGTTCTTAAGAGCCATAAGGCATGCATGAATCATGTTTATCTTAGTTCCTGTTTGTCCAAGGGTCTTTGACCATACATCTCTTATTCCTGCAAGTGCCAGTATCTTCTGGCATTCTGATTCTACACATAATCCTGTTCCTTTAGGAGCAGGCATAATCTTGATTCTTACTGAACCGCACTTTCCTTCGACTGCAAACGGAATTGTGTGTGATTCTTTTGC
>CAYUUH010000035.1:0-8552 GCA_964447855.1 uncultured Methanosarcinales archaeon
AAAATGGTTTCTGGATTTTTACACCAACATTAAATGTGGATATTCCAGTTTATACGGGGCAAAGAAGAAGCAGGTCCTACATTCTGGTTTGCAGTAATGGTAATCTACATCTCCATGTATATGTTCTTGCCACAGCTTGTTGAGGTTCTTAGTACAAACAAGTATGGAAGACTATTACTTGGTGTTCTATCAATACTGTTTGTTATAGCTATCCCCATGTTTATTGCAGGATTGTTCGGCAAAGGCCCTGCATCTGCACATTCTGAATGGGGAGGTATTTTTGGCAGAGGCAAGAAAGGAGATGACTCTGAGACTCCAGAAAAAGCTGCAAAAGAAAAGAAAGAGGCTAAGAAGACAAAGAAACAGGTTGAAGAAGAAAAAAAAGAGAACGAGAGGATGAAAGCGCTTGAGAAGCTCAGTCAAAAGCTTGAAGACATAAATCAAAGCCTACTAGTTATAGAACATAATGAACTATCTCAAGCTAAATCACACATTGAGGAGATAGAAGGATTGCTGGATGAACTATATATTGTCGATTCAGAGATAAATAAGCTTAGCAGGCCAGCAACGCCTTAGAGGGATAATAAAGATGGCATCAGAATTTGATACAAAACTGACACAGTTAAAAGTTCAGCATAAGAAAGTAATCAGAGCTATGGCTTCAAAGCTAAACTCGGTTATAGGCGCACTTAAGATAGCTAAGCAGAACATGCTTAAGCAGCAAAAGAACCTTGCCAGTTGGTTTACTAGAAGCTTTGAGATGGAGTTTGAAGGGCGAAAAGTGAGGTTGAGGTCCATCAAAGATATGACTGAACAATATCATGAGCTAAAAGAAGGCAAGATACAGGAGCTTGAAGGCAAAGGGAATGCTAACTTGCGGCCTGAAGAAGTTAAAGCGATGAAAGAATTTAAGATTATTGAGGGCATTTATAGGGAGATAGAAGAGATTAAGAAGGATCAATTGGGCCTTGCCGGAAGTGAGGAAGGCATTCTCTCTCAACGCATAAAAACTGTTGATTATGAGATTAAAGAACTGAGTTCTTTTGCGAGTTCCCTAGCAGGTATGGCTAAAGGGTCTCTAACTCAGGTTGCTTACAATCACATAAAAGAGAAGATTGATATTGCACGTACTACTATCACTAAAATAGAAGATGAAGAGGCAGAGTACGTCGTCATAGACAGAAATATGAGGGAACTTGCGTCCAAGGCTCTTGAGCTTGAGAACAGGGTTGCTTCTTTGATTGCACAGTTAGCGAAGATAAGCCAGGAAGAAGTGAAACAGGAAAAGCAGGATGAGAAGAAGGAGGAAGAAATTGCTAAATCCAGTGTAGGTAGAATTGTCAATAAATAAATGATTATTAGGTTCTTGGGTTAAAATCTTTAAGTAAACTTGATTCTATGTTACCTAAAATGATTAATATAGCGTCTTCTCCTATAGCAGATTCTGCGAGTCCTCTATTGAATCATGCCTTGAAATTCAATTTAAGCTCGAAATATTTTACTAAATCTGCGTCTTCACCGAGCTTGGTCTGACTAAGTGTTTCTCGGAATAGTGACCTGTCTGAAGAAAATGCCCTGCTTAGATGTTCTCTAGCAAGTTCTCTTTGTCCGAGATCATAGGCTGTCATGCCCATATTAGCTCTTACCGTAGGATGTTCAACAATATTAAGTATGGCTTCATATCTCCTATATTCCTCTTCAAAACTGAGTCCTGCGTTCCTTAAATGTTCGGCCAATCCTACTACAGAATCCTTAAGTCTCTTACCTAAATTTCCTGTATCAAGTCCTGTGCTTGTATCCTGTTGGGCTGTCTTAAGAAGTGTAGCAAATACATAAGCTGCTCCTTCATAGTTTCCAGCAGCAAAATAGCCTTCTGCTTCTTTAACCATGCCTTGATAGTTTACTTTGGTTCTTTCTGCTAATTGAGCATGAGCTTCCCTAGCATTTCTAACCTCTTCCTGGGTTTGTGTAACTCCATCTCTTAATTCTTGGTTTACTTGTCTCTGCTCTGTAGCATGACTCTGCAATTGAGCAATTGCTTCAAGAGACTTAGCCAACTGTTCTGACATTACCTCATGCTGTTTGAACACTGCACATCCAGGTGAACATCCATATCCTTTAGATGGTTCTCCTTCATCTCCGTTGTATCCCGGAGTTGCTGGCTTTGGAGGCTCTGTTGGTCCAGATGGTCCCTTATCTTCTGGTTTAGGTGGTGTTCCTGCGCCGTCAGATTTAGGGGGTTCAGCTGATTCTGGAGCTTCACTTATTGCATCTTCTAAGCTTGATTTCTGTTTAGGCATAATCGGCGGGCCCCTTGGATTTGCTGCGAGATATTCCTTTAATCTAGATTTAGATGCAAGTTCTACAGCAATCTTAGCCTCCTCAGGAGACTCAGAAACGTGTTTATTAAATGGCGAGTAAAGGAATTCTTCACGAGAAGTTGTCTTAAACTCGTCTGGTAGCGAATGATATGCTCTATCAGCTTTAACTAAGTCAATGCGATAAATCTTATCTAAATAATCCTTCAAATTTGCGCGTCTTTCATCTTCTGAAACTTCTACAGGATAACTTTCTGCTGGTTCGTGAGAACTAACTCCAGTGCTGATTATTGCTCTGTTAGATTCACGACTGCTATTGACTCTGACTGCAACATCCATCGCTTCAAGAACCGGATTGATTTCTCCTTCTTCCGGTGCTGAATCACTTAGAATCTGAGGTAAAGTGGGTGATGTTTTTCTTCCGGTCTCTGGCTGCACAGTTGCGGAAGCGTCACTGCCTGAACCATCGTTATTCCCTTGAGATCTACCTAATCCATTTAGATGGATTATACCTAAAACATGCGAACTTAAGTACTCCCTAAGGTTATCAAACTGTGCTTCTGGTGTGCCTGGAGCTACTAGGCTAGGGAAGTGATTTTGTATCACATATTCTACAAACTTTTCATCTTCATCAGGAGTTCCAGTTGGGCCAGTATATCCTGAGGAATATTCTTCAATTTTTTCAGCGGTTAATGCCTCGATATTGGCTCTTGTCCGGTTGTAGCCTGCTACTCCTTCTTTTCCGCTTATGTCTACCAAAATCCTCCTTATTTCTCTATTATCTGGATTTAATTCGCGAAGCTTATCAACATAAGCCCTTGCCTCTGAGAAACTTCCTCCTTCCATACTTGATCTTGCTAGCCCAACATATACTTCTTCACTTGCGCGCCCTTTGTCGAGCAAAAGCTTGAAGTCCTGAAGGGCGGCATTTGCATTTCCTTGAGCTAAGAAAGCATTGCCTCTCATGAAGTATACATCGTCAAGATTATTAGACCTCCATCCAATATAAGAGGTTGCTTCACTGGATTATATGTGATAAGAACTCTTCGTCAGTCTTGAATCTATCATAACGGCCATCCTTTATATGTTCAACTACCTTAGGCACTAAGTCAGATAGTGATCTTAGTACAGCGTCTAGGTCTGAACAGAACTCTTCTAATGTCCATGTACTCCCGGCAGGATTACCTGCAGCCTGTTGTGCAAACTTGAAAACATAGCCGATTGTACCACTCTTGTCATATTTGCTTGCCAGGCTTATAGCTGCTTGCTGTGGATTCTGTCTGATTACCTGATCCATAATCCCCGGGGATTCTACCTCCCCTATATCTATGTGCATGCCTTTAGCTAAAGTTGATACTACATCGTAAAGCCTGATAGCTTCTCGCCCTATATCTTCAAGACTGTCTATAGCAGGCTCTAGTTTGCGGGTTTTTATTCTAAACTCATCCACATAAGTCATAAAGAATTCTAGGGAGTATTCCAAAATATGGCTTCCATTATTCCAGTCATCCCATGCGTTTTGTCTTAGTATATCATCATCCGCATCAGGTCTTCCTTCTTTTGCATTTAGCCTCTTCCTTTGGTTGATAAATGCACTTCTGATTGTGCTTGAAAAAACATTACGAACTAATGGATGTTCAAGAGTTTGCTTGAAATCTGTTACAAGATTATAATTTTTAGTCGCTATTTTAGTCAATTCATCTATCTGCCTTTGGCGGTCTGCCAGGATAGAGTAAGCCTTATGTTGCTCTAGGAGGCCCATAAGCATAGTATTGACCCTATCAAATAATTTTTGTTTTTCCTCAGGAGGGCTTTCTCTTTTTGAGAGTGCTGCTAGGTTTGAAGCAAATAATTTTTTTGCAGAGTCTATATCCCTACTGGCATCTTCTTTAAGGAGTGCAGCGCTTGAGTTTAAAGAATCATAAAGATATTCTACTCTTGTTCCTACTCTTGCTCTAAGTGAATCTGACTCTGCATCACTTGCAGATTGTAGCCCTTTGGCAATCTCGTAAATCTGTTTTACATCTAAGGCAAGTGAATATGCATCTATAGATAAGTATAAATTGTCCACTAGTGCATGAGCTTTCATGAAGGATTCTTGACTTGGGTTTGAGGCGACAGAATTTATTGCATCGGTAAGCTTGTCTACACTTATCCCCCAATCAATATCAAAAGAAGGCCTTACAACAGGAGAGTCTCCTCTATATTCTGCCCTTTTTGCTTCTAATTCCACAAATGATTCAGAAATCCATGTCTTGGAATCAGCCTTTATGATGCCGTCTCTAGTTTCTTTATCAGTAATTGAAACTAGTTTATCTACTAGTTTATGCAAGGCAGCCCTTTTGTCAATTGTTGTTCCAGCAGTAGCCATAGTTGAAGAGTTGAGTATCTCACTGATATGTACCCTTGTTACTGCATCCGTAGGCAGAGTTTTTGAGGGAACATTAACTCCTCCCGGAGCATTAAGAAGGCTGTCTAAAGATGTTCCAGAAATGTAATCGCGCAGCTTCTCTGTAATCCTGGCAATATAAGATATTTGCTGCCTCTGGAACTTTACTGAACTTTCTGAAGTAACATCATCGTCATCAGGGTCCTGCATATTTGAGGCTAACTCTGGTAAGGCAGAATCAAGTGCCCTTACTTGCTCTTTAATAGCTCTGAACTTTGTACCCAGAGACATTGAAAGCTTGGTAAGCGCAGTAGAGCCGTCAATGTAATTCGCCCACTCATAGAGTGCTCTCACATACTCTGCAGATTTCTTCATGCGAGGAGGGTCTTTTCTAATCTCCATCAACACTCTACTTCTTAGTTCCTGCTCCGATTTCTTTCCTGCTCCTAATTCTCCCCTTGCAAGCATATCCTGATAAAATTTGATATGTTCTCCTGCATATTTGCCTAACTGGTCTCCTACAGCCTGCCTATATGCATATGAACCTTCCTCAAGTTGAGTTTTTAGGAAGGCTGAAAGCCTATCAGCCATTTCGTCATCTACAGGAGAAAAACGTGCTAAACCATCTAATGATATCTGCTGAGACTTTAATTGTTCGTAAACTCTATGAACATGCTTAAGCCTTTTTAACCTAATTTCGAACGCATCACGATAACTTGCTAAGGATGCGGCATCTCCTTCCCCTTTAATCTGTTTTAATGATGCTTGCGCTATATCCATAGCTATTCCCTTTAGTTTATCTATATAATCTGGGGTTAGTTGTATCACTTCGTTATGTTCATTAACTTTAGACGTCAATTCTCTCTTTAAAGTGTCAACTAAACCAGGACTTTTTTCATTGCCGACTATAAATGAAAATTTTTTCAGTGTGGCATCATCACGTGGTAGATTCTCTGGGAATAAGACATATTGTTCTAAGTCTGCTATAGCCTTCTTTACTCCCTGGAGTTCAGGTGACCCTTCTCCGCTCATCCATTGAGGAATTTCTCCAGAAACACCAGTATCTAAACTTCCCCATTCAGGTGGAGTTTCAGGCTGTTCACTAGCCCCATCTATATTATCAGGATGTTCTTCCCCCATAGTATCTTAAAGTATGTATTAATTAGTATTTAAATCTTTCGGTTTTTTAACTACTTAATAGTGATAAAATACCTATTAGTTAAGGCTGGAGTCAGGCAGCTGGTTCTGAACAGCAGGCTCTAAACCCCCCCTAAATCTTTTGGATTCTTCCAGGAACTTGCGGTCTTGCTCATTAGCTGCAGCATAGCCAGCCATGGCCTCATTTGCTCCGCTCAATACCTGGCGTGACCGCTCAATCAATGCGTTGCTATCCTTCAGGAATTTCTCCATCCAGATATCATGGAGCAGTTTATTATAAACAGGCGTCTTATCCGGGTTAATCGTTTTTAAAGCAGTGTAAACTGCAGTTGCATCGTCATATTTCTGAGCTTGATAGAGCTGAGAAGCATATACTTCAGCATCTCCTACACGCCTTGCAAGGAGAGCCTCATAGTCTCTGATAGACTCCTCAAGCTGCTTTGCCTCAGTTGTTTTTGCGCTTAAGTCTGACCTAGTCTTATCAAGCTCCTGATGTAAATCCCATACTTTTCTGGCACTGTCACGCATATCCTCTGCGTAATCCCTATTAAAGTCTGCCAAACTTATTTCAGCATCCTTAAGCTGCTGTCTTAGGTAGTCCCTATCTTGCTGAGTTGTTGCTAGGCTTCCTTCAGTTGTTGCAAGCTTTGCTGTAAGCGAAACTATCTCTCCCTGTTTTTCTTCGAGCTTTTCTTCGTAAAGTCTCGTTGCTTCTGCCATTTCCAGGCCAAGCCTGTCTATTGCGCTCTGAAGGCCCGGAACTCTTGCAGCAATTGGTTCTAGTTCTCCTACCCTTGCCTTAGACTTATCAAGTTCCTGTTGTAGCCCTGCTATCTGAGTTGTAGTGGCACTCACATATTTTGAGTGCTCCTGATTGAGCAACTCTAAACCTGCTGTTGCCTTGCCGAGCTCTGTCTTTACATAGTCCCTATCTTGCTGAGTTGTTGCTAGGCTTCCTTCAGTTGTTGCAAGCTTTGCTGTAAGCGAAACTATCTCTCCTTGTTTTTCTTCGAGCTTTTCATCATACAGCCTTCTTTCTTCTACCCTTTGCAGGCTTAAGCTCTCTATTGCGCTCTCAAGTGGTTGAACTCTTGCGGCAATTGCTTCAAGCTCTCCAATCCTTTTTTCCTTTTCAGTGCGATATATATCAAACCTTTCTCCAAGTATTCTCAGTTGGGAATATGCTTCTTCTTTTTCTAACGAAGCTGCTCTTGCAGATGATTCTGCCTGTCCAACCTTAGTGGCCAACTCTAGAATCTTAGCGTCCCTTACTGTAATGTCTTCCCTTAGCTTAGGCAGCTTATCAGCAGCTTCTTTCATATCAGCAAGGAACTGTGTGATTGTATCTATTGAGCCTGCCAGGAAATCATCTGATTTATACCTGTCCTTCTGAGAGGCATCCTCATCAACATCTTCTATGCCCAGAACTTCCTTCCTTACAGCGCTTATAAAGCTCTCGAGGACTTTTACTCTCTCGCTATAATCAGGGCCTTGAGGCGCTTGCGGGGCTGCTGGAGGGCTAAGCACAATCTCAGATGCTTTGCTGTCATATAATGAATATATTGAGTCCAAGAACATCTGTGCTTTCTCGCTCAGAGGTGCCTTGAGTTTTTCCCTCTCTTCATGATTCTCTATTACGAATCCTATATTGGCCATTATCAGGCCAAGTTCAGCAGCATATATTACTCTTGAAGATATTGCCTGAAGAGCTGGCCTGTATTCCTCAGGAGCAGCTGCTATCTTTTGCTGGTATTCTCTGGTTAAGAACTCCTGGAAGCTCATTACTGGAGCGTCTGGGGTGTCTTTTCTAATCTGTGAGACTAATGAACTATATCTAGATTTTATATCCTTTAATTCTGTTGTATCCAATCTTCCAAACTCATTAAGAAGGTCTCCAAGCTCTTTGCTTATTGGCGAGAATCCCTCAAGAGCTCCTGCAGCACCTGCTCCTGCTTTGCTCCTGAACCTTCCCCTGTATCCTGGGTCTTTAAGATCTGCTGGAGAAGCATTGCGCAATAGTTCAAGGTCAGCTGCAAGATTTTCTTTTTCTTCTCTCTCAATATACCTTCCAACCTGCGCTTCAAACAGGATTTCAAATACTGGCTTTAGTGCGTCAGGCATTAAATCATACATTCTCTGGTGTTCCGAGTCGATATACTCTTCAAATGTTGTTCCACTCGCCTTCCCAGACCTTACTAATGAATCATAGTTTGTTCTAAGTGAAGTTATTAAATTTGAATCGATAAACCTAAGCACGTCAATTGCTGCAAGGTACTCCTTGGACGCATATGCTCCAAGAGATATTGTACCTTCAAGAGTTCCTGGGCTTTTTGCTCCTGGTTTATCGTCATCAGCAGATTTTGCCGCCATGTCTGCAACTTCTGCAGCTATATCCCTTGTCTCTTTCTTTGCATTTGCAAGCTCAGTCCTTAAGTTTATTGCATCCAGAACAGTGATATACCCAGCTACATGCGCGTCATTCAAGCGGGCCTGAAGTGCTTGAGGCAGTGTATCTATATCTAGGCTTAATGTTTCCCTTAGATATTCTGCAAAAAGATTTCTGTTGATTATGCCTTCGCTGTTAACTGGTTCAGCATATTTTATTCCTGCCTGCTCCAAATCTTTGCTTTTTCTGTCAATAACATAATGAAGCAGGTCCACTCCTTTCTTTCTGGTTAGTCTTCCTG
>CAYUUH010000036.1:0-8371 GCA_964447855.1 uncultured Methanosarcinales archaeon
TTTCCAAGAACAGAGACCTTCATCTTATTCTTATGGAGGGCATCATTTGCACCGAGCTTCTCAAAAAGGTCTGTAACTGCACTTACGACCTGGCTGTATATTTCCGGCTTATGCCTGGTCTCCTCAGCCATCAGATAAAAAGTAAGGATTGGCACATTATGCTCTACCTGAAAATCAATCACTTTATTTATAATCTCCAGGCTACGCTTGAACGCATCTTCAAAATTCACGCCGTGCTTTATTGCCCATGACGTTGTCCCATGGCTGGTTATGGCAATATGTTTAGGAGATTTTACAGATGCCCCAGCATCCCTTTCACTCTTAAGAATCTTGAACCTTTCCAGCATTTTTACTATCGATTAGTAAGGTTTTAGAAATTTATAAAGATTGTTGTTTTAAGAGGCATCTGCACAACATTTATATAAATCTGGAGGTTCTAGCAGAAAAATGATAGACATAATCATTTTCTCTGTCTGCCTTATCGGGCTTATTATAGCAACTATAACAGACATAAAAACAAGAGAAGTCCCGGACTGGCTCAATTTCAGCCTTATAGCATCAGGGATAGGCTTGAATCTTATATTCAGCCTGCAGCTTAAAGATCCCAGATTTATAATAAACAGCCTTGCAGGATTTACTGGGTTCTTTATTATAGCCTGGGTTATGTTTTACTCTGGCCAATGGGGCGGAGGAGACTCCAAGATATTGATGGGGCTGGGTGCATTGATAGGCCTTGACCTTAGCTTTAGAAAGACCATGCTTTTGGATTTTCTGATTAATTCGCTTGTAGCGGGGGCAGCTTACGGCCTACTTTGGAGCTTTGGCCTTACAATCAAGAAGTGGAAGCTTGTAATCAAGGAGCTTAAGAAAACATCCAGCGATGAAAAGGTAGTTGCGACTAAGAAACTTTTGTTCTTTATAGTGATTATATTAATAGGCGCAGCATTGATTAACAAGAATATCACTCTGAAATTCGTCCTTACTGGATTAGCGTTGCTTACACTATCGACATTTTATCTTTGGATATACATTAAGGCCATTGAAAAGTCAGCAATGCTCAAATATGTGGCTCCTGACAAGCTTACAGAAGGAGACTGGATTGCAAAGGATGTCGTAATCAAAGGAAAGCATATCTGCGGCCCAAAAGATTTAGGCATAAGTAATAATCAAATTGCGGAACTTATCTCACTTTACAAAAAGAAGAAAGTTAACAGGATACTTATAAAAGAAGGTATTCCTTTTGTACCAAGCTTCCTTATAGCGTTTATATTAACTTTAATTATGGGAAATATTCTTCTTTATTTCCTTGTTTAGTCAAAGTGGAGCAGGCTCTTGTCTACTTTTAGTTTTTTCAGTTCAGCCTCTGCTTCTTTGGCAGAGATGTCCTTAAAGAGATAGATATCTTTTGCTCCTGTCGTCCATTTCCATTTGTTCTTTTCAAGGACCTTAAGCATATCTGAAATCTTGTTTATCCTGTTGTTAAATGACTGCCCAAGCTTCCTAAGGCCGTCTGCAGAGATGTTCTCAAGGCCAAGTTCTTCTTCTATATCTTCCAACAAATATATGCATATCTGCACCATTATGGGATCCTCCTCAATTGTTTTACAAGATAGTTTTCTTCACCGCTGATGACTTCAGGCTCTTTTTCCGCAGGAACAGGATTCTCCTCTGCCTTTTCAGTTTGGGCCTGCACCCCTCCTGCAGTCTGCTCTTTCAGCCTTGATTCAATAGATGTAAGTTCTTCCTGACTGACCTGCTTTGGCTGCCATTGGAGATTTATGCCATCCCCTTCTTTTCTAGGGATTACATTAATCATGAAATGCGCGACAGTCTGTCCGGCTGAAGTGCCATTTGAAACAAATATATTTGTTCCCTGCACATTAAGAGTCTCGAATATAGCGCTTGATACCGCGTTAGCAACCTTAAAGAGTTTCCCAACCAGGCTGTCAGGAACCTGCTCAAATATCGCAAAGTGCTCCTTAGGCATAACAAAGCAGTGGCCGATGCTTGCGCCGTTCACATCAAGGATTGCAACTACCTCATCATCCTCGTACACCTTTTTTGAAGGTATCTTCCCTGCTACAATCTGGCATAATATGCAGTTTTCAGTTCCCATTTTGTATAGTTAAAACAGCCTCGCAATATCATCTAGGTTGACTGAAGCATCATCCTCAGGTTCCTTATGTTTAGGCTCTTTTTTCTCTGGCTCTTTCTTTTCAGGCGCAGCCTTCTTCTTTTTTTGTTCATCTTTCTCAGGAGCCTTTTTCTTAGGAGCAGGAGTCTCTTTCTTCACTTTTTTATTAGGCTTCTTTTTAGGAATCTCTGCTTTAACTAATCCTGTGCAGCTGCAAGGAGCCTTGCCTTCTTTCTCAGCTTCATGTTGTGTAATGTAAATCCTCTGTTCTTCAGGGATAATTTTGCCAAAAGGACAATCTTCAGTATGGAATCTTTTTGCTTTCTCGCTGGTTACAAACTTGCTGGGCTTAGGTTCAGTTTTTTTCTCATGCTCTGCTTCATCTTCTTCTTTTACAACAGCCTCTACAATCTTTTCTTTTGGCTTCGGTGCCTCATGCTTAATCTGCTTAGGAGCAGGAGCTTGATGTTTTGCTGCCTCAGGTTTTTTCGCCTTAAGCGACGCGCCCAATTTTTCAGCTATCTTGTTCCTCACAACCTCAAGGTCTTTTTCAGAATGGTTCTTTTGAGGAAGCGTAAACTCAACTCCATCAGAATCTTTTCTAGGGATTACATGGATCATGAAATGCTGAGCCCTCTGTCCAGCAGCAGGCCCGTTTGCAACAATAATATTTGTTCCGGAAGCTTCAAGAGATTTTAGGATTGCATTTGAGATAATCCTCGCAGCCATAAACAAATGTTCAACCTCCTTCGGAGGGATTTGAGGAAGAATCGAGTAATGCTCCTTAGGGAGCAGAAGCACATGGCCTGCATTTGCAGGGTTTATATCAAGGATTCCAACTGCAGTCTGGTCTTCATAGACTTTTTTTGCAGGTATCTTTCCGGATATAATCTGGCAGAATACGCACTGTTTCTTCTGAAATTCCTTCAGCTCTTCAGGGCTCATATTCTTGAGCTTTTCCTGCAGGGCTGCAACCTCTTCTGGGCTTGGCTGTTTCTGTTCTGGCATGTGTTTTTCTTTACCACTTGCATTATATAAATTTTGCTAATATTCGGGGAGAAGTTCGAGGTCCGAGAACCTAACATCGTTAATTGCAATTGAAAAAGCGCGCCTATAGAATATTTTATATATGTGATAACCTCTTAAGAAAATATGGAGTTAGGAAAAACACTGCATGTAACTAACAGAAAACAATGGCGTTCATGGCTTGCTAAAAACCATAATAAAGAAAAAGAAATCTGGCTTATTTATTATAGAAAATCGTCTGGCAAAAAAAGGATTCCTTACAATGATGCTGTTGAAGAGGCACTTTGCTATGGCTGGATAGATAGTATCTTAAAAAAAATAGATGAACAGAAGTTTGCTCAGAGATTTTCTCCAAGAAGACAAACCAGTGTACTATCTCAACTAAACAAAGAACGTATTCACAGACTTATTGAAAAAAAGAAAATGACGGTTAAAGGTCTCAATGCTGTTAAACATGTGTTCAGTGATTCATCAAAAAATTCAAAATGTATAATCCGATATGATATTCTCAAATTATTAAAGGAGGATAAAGAAACCTGGGAGAACTTCCAAAAATTCCCTGAATCATACAAACGTATTCGTATTGAATGGATAGAAGGAGCCAGAACTCGCCCTGAACTTTTTAAGAAGAGACTAGAATATTTTCTTAAGATGACTGCAAAGAATAAAAAATATGGTATGGTGCAATAATAGCTCAATGACGGCGCACTCTTTCAACTTCTTCGGCTTCGCCTCGACCACACTTCCGCTACGTCCTCGGCTCATTGGCGGAAAAGGAATATAACCTCGTGCAATCGAGTTTTGAAAAACTTTAAATAAGCAGATAATCTATTATTTAGTATGCAAAACCAAAGAATAGATAATAGCAAATTAGTCAAAAAGATTTTGTTATTTGTTCCGCTTGGAATCTTGATTGTAGGGTTGATGCTTTTCTTGCCTGCTGGCTCATTAGGGTATTGGCAAGCCTGGCTTTTCATGGGCACACTTTTCCTGCCTTTCTTTGTCGTTGTATTTTACTTCCTGAAACATGATCCTGAATTCCTTGTTAGAAGGCTAAAATTCAAGGAAAAGGAGGCAAAGGAAAAATCTATAATCAAAATTGCACAGCTGTTATTCTTAATAGCCTTCTTGGTGCCTGGGATTGACTACAGGCTAGGCTGGTCCCATGTCCCATCTTGGCTTGTTATCACAGCAGATTTCGTTATATTCATCTCTTACATGTTTGTCTTTTATGTGTTTAAGGTTAACAGCTATGCCTCAAGGATAGTGGAGGTTGAGAAGGGCCAGAAACTTATAACTGCAGGACCTTATTCAGTCATCAGGCACCCGATGTATGCAGGTATAATACCTCTTTACCTATGCGTCCCTCTCGCCCTTGGGTCATATTTTGCGCTAATACCGATAGTACCTATACTGATTGTGATTGTCTTAAGGATATTTGATGAAGAAAAAGTATTACTGAGAGACTTGAAAGGATATAAGGAATACACGAAAAGAGTAAAATATCGATTAATACCCTATGTTTGGTAGTTTGCAGGCTTCTCTAATCAGTGGTTTTTTAAACTCAACTATTTGCAAAGCTCTAGTCTACTCGTCCTAGTCTTCGGCTCGGAGAACCTAACTTAGCCATATTCAACTCATAAAAACTTTAGAAGAGATAAAATCCAAAAAAGTTTGTATATGGGCTCTTGTTGAATCAGCCTACTGCCCTTAACATATTACCTTCTTTTAAATCTCCTTCTCTTATCATTAGACATAGTCTCTATTTCCGCAGAGCCGCATTTCCTGCAGGTCAGGGTGGTAATTGACGTTGATTTCCTGCCATGAGAATAGTTCCTTCTGCTCTTTATATCAGTACTCTTGCATTTTTTACAGACAGCCATGATATCCCTCCTAGATTATTTTTTTAAAGTTAACCAGAAAATAGTCAAACTCATTCACGCACAAAACAAGAGTGAAGATATCCGATTATAGATAAGGTAACATGCCCTTACTTTTAAATGCTCCTTTTCTGGCGCTAGATTCCAGACTTAAAATCACAACCTTTATATACAAAAACCTCAAGAATTAACTAAAGCAAAATGCCAAAAAAGAGCGATTCAAGGGAAGTAATCTATTTAGAGATAGAAAAGTCTAGAATCAACAGGGAAAAATCAAGGATAGTTCTTAACAAGAGTTTGTCGTTATATGTCCTTTTCATGCTTGTTGGAGTTGTAGGCTTTGTCTTTGACTATATAGACTCAATGATGCTCAACCTGTTAATAATTGCTGGAATCATAGTATTAATCATGGGAACTATACCTTATCTCCTGGTAACCCATAAGGAAGAGAGAAAAATAAACGATTTCCTGGAGAGGCTAAGATGAATAAGAAAGGAATCTCTCCATTGATATCCACTTTGTTGCTTATTTTCTTTGCAATAGCCTTGGGACTAGTTGTGATGAGCTGGGGAAAAACCTCGCAAATTCAGGAGCAACCAGCGTCATGTGAAGACCTGAGCTTAAGCCTGGTATCATTACCTGATATGCCTGATGCGTGCTACAAGGACGGAAACCTGAGGTATACAATAGAAAACTCAGGGTATGCATCTGTTGACGGACTGAAAGTATTTATCTTATCAGATGAGATTGAAAGGGTCGAGCAGGACAAGTTTATAATGCCTGCAGATATGGAGATAATAGACACTTCGTACTCTTCTCAGTCGCAGATTATCAAGCTAAAGATTACTCCATGGATAAGGACAAATGGAGAAAAAGAATTCTGTTCAAAAAAAGGGGTTGAGATAGAGAATATAGGAGAATGCAGGTGATATAATGAAAAAGATGAACAAAATGATTCTGTTGTCAATGCCCCTTGTAATCGCAGTTATATGGCTCATATATGTGATAGCAGCGAGTAAGACATTCACCTTAGCAGGCGGCGCCCAATTAGCCCCTGTACGGGATATAACTCCATTAGTTGTTGGACTGGGTGTGTTCATATCAGGCTACATAATCTTCATGTTCCTTATGTTCTCTGAGGACCTAAAAGAGATGTTCTCTAGGAAACAACCCATAAAAAAGAAGAAAAATAAGAAAAAATAAAATTAACCTACATAACTCATTCTTTTCTTTTCGCTTAATTCAGCTACTTCTTTGCTTTTTGACAATAATCCCTTAAGTTTATCCTCAAACTTCTCAGCCTGCTGAAGCAATGGCTGCGGGTCAACTTTAAGCCCAAGATATTTATCTAGGATTTTTATTACCTGGGCAGCTGCCTTGCTGTCAGGAATGTTTGAATGAGTCTCAGCAAATATGCATGATATAGAAAATGCATCTGTTTTAAGGAGCATTGCACCTGTAACACCCATTATAATCCCTTCTTTCAAAGGCTCAACACCGAACTTTTCAAAGACCTTCCTTTTCTTAGGATCGCTTGTGTAATAAAATGGCTTTGTCTCAATCGTATCTTCAGCTGAGCCAACCCCTTCTAGGCTTATAATCTCCTTAGCATTAAGCTGCTTAGCAACCTCCTCTAATGCATCTGCAAGCTTCCACTCAAAGCCAGCTGAAGCAGTTACTGCATGCAATATCACTACATTATACTCTTTAGAATAGAATATCCCCAATGGCTCTACAACCTCGCTTTCATGGATAGCCACCATAGGAGGCATCTCCTCAAAAGTTATCTTTCCTATCTGCTCTGTCTTCAAATGGTCTATTAAGAATTCAGAAGCAATCGTACCTACTAGCCCAAAGCCAGGAAACCCTTCAATTATTATTGGATTCTTTGGCCTTTTCCAAAGCTTAATTTTCATCTAATCACCTCTCTTTAGCTTTAATCTTAGCCACCAGGTTTATAAACTTTTTGATTGGTAGGATAGTAGCTAATTATCTACTCTAAAGTGACAAATAAACAGAAAGATTTATAAAGAGAGGATGCTTACTGGTATACTATGGGCATATCATTTAACGGAGACTGGCATGCTATTATGCCTGCAAGTAGAGCTATCAATAAATCTAACATAGCTATTAATATAGCAAATTCTAAGAATCCTGAAGTGGAAAGGATAGTTCTTGAGGTTGTTTGCGGTGATGCTGTGGGTTATGGGCCTCATGCAGTAGAAACTATCTTGCTTCTAAAACGAACCGAACTAAAAGGAGATGTCCCAAAAGACGAGCCAAGCCAGGCATGTATAGAATATGTAATCAATAAACTAACTGGAGAGGGGAAGGACCCAAATAATCCAGTTCTTTTCGCACAGGCATACCTACAAAGACAAAACGAACTTCTTGCAGAACCACTGAGACAATCAAATTTGGATAACTTAGTCAGAGTTAATGACCACAACTATCCTGACAGGGGAAGGGTCCCTATAGAAGAAAGTTCTTACCAGCCTCCAACACTCTTCATACCTGGAAACCATGATGTTCATGAAATCAGTACTCTAAGGTTCGGAGAACTTTACATTCGCGGGGCTCCAATAAAAGATGATGCAAAAAGAGCAATTCTTGCAGAGATAAGAGAAGCATTTGGACTGTACTGGAGCCAGGAAAGGCTAAAGTCCAGACTTGTTACATTGATGGAGCTATACCAATGGGTACAGAAAGACGAAAGTATAGAACTTATTCTTGATTCAGACGATAAACAAAAGATAGGCCTATCTGGGATATCTGATTCAACCCGAGAAGACATAGCCAGGTTTAGGGAGTATCTTAGAGAAAAAATTGCAGAAGGTAATGTCGTTTCAAGGTCAGACTATAATGATATATGGATGGACCAAAGTAAGCTTAGAGTAGCAGTTGAAGAAGAAAAAGGGAAAGTTACATCAGAGATGATTAAGGGCAGATTTTTCTCGGACAAACGTTCTTCAATGGAAGCTTATGAAGCTTATTGTGATTCTGAAATCCAGTCAATTGTTAAAGATAAAAACAGCGGGTCCTCAAGCCAGCAAATGGCCCCAGGCATTATACTTCAGGCTCCAGGCGCTAAGCCATTTATAAAAAAACCAAATATGGTCGAGAGCAGCGAGCGCTCCAGACAAATCTCAGAAGATTATCGCATGTTGAAGAAATCTGTTGAAGCATACTCTTGGCTTATGGACAAGGTCGATAATGCTCCAAGATATGTAATCATAAACGGAGTTGCTTTTGACATATATGCATGCCATTCGCTTCCTGGTGAGCCTGAATCTGACAAGTATGTCGGATATGAAAAAAGTGAGCATGCTGA
>CAYUUH010000037.1:0-4232 GCA_964447855.1 uncultured Methanosarcinales archaeon
ACATAAGGGTTGCAAGAGCCTATAATTCAGACCACCAGATGCTTCTTGCAGAGAAGATAGAAGACCTGATAAAGAAGCAGGGGCTTAAGGTAAAGATAGTGATCGTTGACTCGCTAACAGCCCACTTCAGGGCAGAATTCATCGGAAGAGGAACCCTTGCAAACAGGCAGCAGAAGCTTAACAGGCATATGCATAATCTATTGAAGATTGCAGATACCCATAACCTGTGCGTCTATGTGACAAACCAGGTCATGGCAAAGCCTGACATGTTCTTCGGAGACCCAACACAGGCTATCGGAGGCCATATAGTTGCGCATGCATCAACATTCAGGATTTACTTAAGGAAGGGCAAGAAGGGAAGCCGTGTAGCCAAGCTCATCGACTCCCCGAATATGCCTGACGGAGAAATTGGTTTCTATGTTGATGTTGACGGCCTGAAAGAAGTGAAGTAATCCTTCTTTTTTCTTTTATTCTTTTCTTTTTATAGGAATATTTATAAATGAATTATGCTTTTTAGCATATAAATCATTAGGGAAAGCAACGCTGATTCTAATGGTTTTAGAGATAGAAAATAGAAAGGTGAAATAGAATATGTATGGAGATAGAGGATTTGGACAAAGAAGTTTCGCTCCAGTTAAGGTTGGAGACGAGCTAGATGTAAAGATAGAGGCAGTTGGAGAGAAGGGAGACGGAATCGCAAAGAAAGACGGATTCGTTCTTTTCGTGCCAGGCGTCAAAGAAGGCGACGAAGTAAAGATAAGAATAACCAAAGTTCTACGAAAGGTAGGCTTTGCGGAAGTTGTTGGAGACTCTTCTGGAGCTTCACAGTCAGAAAGTTCTGACGAGGAGCCAGCTGAAGAACCAGCAGCAGAAGAAGAACCAGCTGAAGAAGCTTCACCTGAAGATTCTGAAGATTTTGGCGAAGATAAAGAAGAATAAACAAGTCTTATACTTTAGCTATTTCTTTTTATTTATTTTTAATTAATTTTATATATTCATGAATATACTGTTTTCTTATGAGACTTTTCATTGCTTTAGACTTCGAGGATAAGCAATATTTCTCTGACATTCAGAAGAGGATTATTTCTGATGCTGCTAAACTGACTTTAACGAATACATTTCACTTGACTCTTAAGTTTTTAGGGGAGGTTAAGGAAGAAGATGTTGATGAGATTAAGGATGCGCTTAAGGCTGTTAAGTTTGAGAAGTTTTCTATCTTGACTGATAAAACAGGAGTTTTTCCTGATTATGATTATATCAAGGTCGTTTGGCTTGGCTTAAAGGATGGAAGCAAGGTTCTTGAGCTTCAGCAAAGGATAGAGAAGGCTCTTGAAGGGCTTTTTCCTAAAGATGACAGATTCCATCCGCATATTACTTTAGCAAGGGTTAAGTTTGTCAAGGACAGGAATACGTTTGCAAAGGCTGTTAAAGAGGCTAAGGCAGAGCCAAAAGAGTTTAACCTTGACTGCTTTAAGCTTATCAAAAGCACGCTTACCCCTGAAGGGCCTGTTTACGAAGATTTAGAAGAATACTCCTGATTTATCGCGAATGCCTGCCACGGCTCCTGAATCCTATTCTTCGAGTTATTGCTTCATCGCACGCTTCCTTATCCAGCTGAATCTTTTCCTTGACATCATTTTCTGTGCATAGCTTTCTTGATTTTGCAGTTGCATGAAAGTGCTTAGGCTGGAAGATAATGCTTATCATCACAAAGCCGAGCAGCCCAGCAATAATTGCTCCCTTGAGCCCCCCAATTAGCCAACCTACTCCAAAGAAAACTACAAACGCCAATCCCCCAAGGATTGACCTGACCATGAATATCCATCTAGAGCCAAACATAATACCGCCTTGGTTGATATAACTCTTAATCCACTCATATTTAATTTTTTCTGAATTCTTACACAAAGCCCTTGAAACAGAAACATTTATATACTAGATAATCAGAAAATCAGATTAAAATGTTGAATTTTGAATAATATTATGGATATTCAACTAAAAATATAGGAAAAACACAATTAATATTCAAAAATCAGCAATAATTAAAGAATATCAGTAATAAAATCAGAAAATCAGAGAAATAAATGAAGAAATTCCCCAAACTAGTCCAGGTGGACGGTAGAGGACAGCTAGTAATACCTAAGGATATCAGGGCAGAGCTCGGCATAGAGGAAGGTACCGGCTTCTGGGTTTATTCTATTGAAAATGAAGGAATCCTGCTTAAGAAAGTAGATGCAGAGCCTCTGGAGAAGCACCAAAAGCTACTTTCAGAGCTTGATGACAAGGCTGCAAAGCTCAAGATAAAGAAAGAGAACATTGCAAAATCTGTAGGTAAATACAAGCAGGTAAAGAAAGGAAAACTTGATGTGATATGATAGACGTAAAAGCAAAGGCAAAGCCATTGTACTTCATCCTGGTAGCCTTAGTGCTAATCTCATTAACAACTATAATAGCAGGAACTCCTGAAAAAGAAATCAAGCTTGCCCTTGAGTATGCATCAGGCACAAGCTTTGACCCGGAAAATGACGGCGTTGAGCCTCTTGATGGCGCAATAGACCTTTCTGTTTCAGGCTCTGAGCTCAGCTGGAACTATGACTCAGAAGATATCTGCACAAGGTGGGACATATACTCTGAGCAGAAGGCAACCTCAACAATAGTATGCCATGGCTCTGAGTCATGCTGCAACAGCCTTGGCCTTGAGCCTTACCAGCCAAACTGGAATGATGACCTTATACTTACATATGGAAGGTTTGACTCTACGCAGAACAATATAGTTACAGCACAGATAATCTCTTTGGATTCTGTCTACAGCCAACAGGAATCATTGACAGCAGATTTTGCAGCAGCTGTAAACCTGAAGATAAAAGACAGGTCAGGAAAGAATGCAGGCAGGTTTGATGTCAAGGAAAGGCATGACGGCAAGTTCGACATTGAGCTGGGCCCAAGGGGAGGAAAGGCACTAGGAATAGCGTCTTCATCTGATTGGAAAGTAAGCATCAAAGGAGCAAAGAACCCAGACCTTAATGCAAGAGTTGACAAGATAAACAATAACAAGATTACAACTGATGTATTTGCTGTTGAAAACGCAGACATTGAAGGAGCAGAGATAACCCTCCCAAAGACGGGAGATGTTAATGTAATACTAAGGTGCGATGACTTTGACTTTGAGACTTTTGCATGCTCTGAGTGGATTGAAACAGATATTCCATTTACAGATAATGGGGACACAATCACATTTAATGTAAATCATTTCAGCGGATATGCAGGCGGCCAGATAACTATAATCAATGTAAAGAGCTACCCTCTTGTCGGCGGAGACTGGACAGTAAGGTTCACAACAGAAGGGACAGCTAATCTAACAATAACAGCAATAGACGGAACAGAGTTCGGAACAGACATAGACTTTTTTGAATTGAAATGCGGAGACACAGTGCTCAGCGCAGATTACGACGGGACAAGAGCGTTCTATGAGGATTACAGCTGCGGCCAAGAAGGCTCAGAAAGCTCCCATGTAATAACAGAAGGAGGGCATTACCTTAAGTTTGAGTTTGGTGACAGTGTTGGATATGCTAATAATACTGCATCTTCAATGGCTAACACAGTTATTCCAAGAAAGGTAAATGCTACTGGAATAGTCAATATTACTGCAAGATGGAGCCCTGAACTTGAGCAGATGACTATGTTTGTGTGCAGGACTGAGACCTGCTCCAACTGCTATCAGATTGATTCAACCAATGTCCAGATTGACGGTTGTCTGTGTTATAACAATACCTTAAGAGAATCAAATTCAACCTGCTCATATCCTACCCAGGAAACTGACCCAACTGAGATTAGCTTCTGGGTAAAGCTGTATAATGCATCTGAATGGGGATCGTGCCCTTCAAAGCCATGTGCAACCTCTAATATAAACTATGGTTCAGACCCATTCCCCAACTCAACATCCATATTAGTTAACCACAGGCCTTATGCATATGATGTTAATGTTACTCCTGAAAATGCAACTATAATATCTACCTTAATCTGCAATTATCAGTTTAACGATACAGATATGGACACAATGTCTGCTGTCAACTTCAGCTGGTATGTAAACGGCGGGGCTGGATATATAATGAACGAGACTCATGGCCAGACTTTTAGTGGAGGATTCTATGGAGGAAACCTTGTAAAGTGCAGCGTGATTGTTACTGACTCGGCTGGGCTCCCCGATGCGTAACAGCACAGGTTGAGGTACTTGC
>CAYUUH010000037.1:4242-8352 GCA_964447855.1 uncultured Methanosarcinales archaeon
CAATGGGTTAATTCTTCGCCATTGACAATACAGAATACGCCGCCAGGAGTTCCAATCATAAATATAACACCTTTAAGCCCTGACTCAAGCCAGGATGTAATATGCAATGTCACGACAAACAGCACAGATATAGATAATAACCCAGTAAATTATACGTTCTACTGGACAAGGGGAAACAACACATTTAGGGAATTTGGGCCATCAAGCCAGACTTATGACATCTTGCCAAGCACCAGCACATCAGACGGCCAGTACTGGAACTGCACAGTCGTGCCTTATGACGGAATAAGCAACGGAACCATTGCATGGATGCAGTTCTATGTTGGAGATGCTCCTCCATGGTTCAGCAGCAACGGAACAAACAATACAACTCCATATTATAGGGATACAATCCTAATATATACTAAGTGGACTGATGATATTAACCTAAGCACTGCAATATTGCAGATAAACAGCACAGGCTCTTTTGTAAATCTGACTTATATGGATATGACAGGAACGTCTATGTGGTCTAACTTTACTTTGAATACCTCTGATTACATGATTGGAAGCATATGGTGGAGGATAATAGCAAATGATTCAGGAGGAAACTGGAATGTTTCAATGTCTCCAAGCTTGGTTACAATAGTTGACAACGAGAATCCAGGAATAGGTATATCTTCAATAGCTAACTTTTCAAGCACAAGCAACATAACGCTTGAGTTTAACCTTACCGATAACTATAAGATTTATGCACCATCGCTTTTGATAAACATAAGCAACAGCACTGACTCAACATACCATACACTTGTTAATTCCTCAGCCTATAGTTTATCTGGCCTAGTTCTTGCAAACAATGCAACATGCATTAATTACAGCAACATTTTATACACCTGCTCATTGACACTAAACCTCACAGATAATCATTATAATATAACCTTCCTTGTTAACGATACATCAGGAAATCAGAATATAACTGTGCTTATGGAATATCTGGTTGACACAAGGGCTCCAAATGTAACTGCTGTTTATGAAGGGTATTATGATGGAAACATACACCTTGGAGACCATTCCCCTGTAAACACACTATTTGCAAACTGGAGCTATCAGCCAGACACTGGCTCAGGCATAAACAGGTTTGAATATGCGATTGGTACAGAGGCATACCCAACTGATGGGTGGAATAATGTAAGGAACTGGACAAGCACTAACCTAACTAATAATGTAAATATTACACTTAATCTAACACATAATGAGAGGTATTATTTCAATGTAAGGGCAGTTGATAATGTTGGTCTTTACTCAACTGTTGTATCAAGCGATGGAATATTCTATGAGGATGACAGCCCGCCAGTATGCCCTGGATGGAACCCTGCAACTGGCGACGGATGCATACATGATGATGGAGACTGGACAAATATCAATACAAGCCTCCATGCTTACTGGAATTTTACAGACAATGGTTCAATGGTAGTGCTTTACAGATATGCTGTAGGAACACAGAAATATCCAACCCCTGGATGGGATAATGTCGTTGCTGCAACAGAAACTACAAATCCTTTTGCAATAGTGCAGAAAGGAGTGCACTTTGTTTCAGAATTAGTGTATAACCAGACATATTACTGGAACGTGCAGGCCAGAAACGAAAACCCAACACTCAATGGATGGAGCCCGTACAGGTACAGTAATGGAATAGTCGTTGATACTGTTCCTCCGTATAACGGCTCAATAACATATACTCCAATAAATACCACACTTAATATCACTACAGTTACACTAAAGCCAGGAAAGGATGATGTCAGCCAGCTTGGATATGCATTATTGCAGCAGTCAAGGTCTTTGATAAACCCAAGCTCGCATGCTTGTTCAGGATTCTCTGAGTATTATACTATAAACAACTCCAACTCGCTTATAACCCCAATAAATGTGGTTGTACCTGTTGAGCACGGTTACTGCTATAAATTCAGGTATGTTGTCTACGACAATGCAGGAAACTCAAGGACATATTATTACTCTAGCCAGCTGTACTTCTATGTAGACAGCACACCTCCAAACCCATTCAACACAACAATAGCTGCAACAGACGGATTTATTTTTGACCCAATCCTTTCAATAGACTGGGAGGATGCACTTGATGAAGAGACAGGAGTATCTTACTATACTTACTCAGTATATATCCATTATGATAATGGAACTGATGGAGAGCTTATAAAAGGCCCAACAAATACGACCTTAACATCAGCTATTGTAGACTCAGGCAACTGGGGCAGGGCAATAACCCATCTTGACTCTGTAATAGCATATGTAACCGCATGCAACTCAGTTGCACTTTGCACAACATCAACAAGCAATATAGTGACTTACAAAGACGATCAAGTACCAGACCCAGTTGTTGTTGTAAGCGTTGATTCTGATACTAACGGCTCTGATGCGTATGGATGGTGGGATAATACAAATGATGGAATCACTAACATAAACGTGACAAGCAACGAGCCTACCCTTTACTGCTATTATTCAGAATATGACCTTGATTATGTGAATGCAGAGGAATTTGGAAAGCCATGCTATGCAACAGGGGCTTCTTCAACTCAAACAAACTTAACATGCAATGTTTCTGTAAGCCAGGGAAGGTATACTTATCATATATCCTGCTGGGACGACAACCTTGGAAAGCAGTCTGAAAATGAAAATACAGATGTTTCATTCCTTGCTGACTGGGGCGGGCCTGCAATAACAATAACAAAGCCTATCAGCGGCTATAATATTACAGGCCTTACTAAGATGAATATCTCTGCGTTTGTTTCAGATGCGGGAGCAAATGTTAGCGATATATGGTATGAGCTTGTAAGCTATGATACTGGAGAGGTAGCTGACAGATATGAGAATGTAACCAGATATTCTGTAGTTAACAGCACATTTAATGCTACGACAAATATAACCACCAACGTAACAATCAATTATACTATAAACAAGTCAACAATAATGGTAAACAGGCTTAATTATACCATTAACTGGACTGAGAACATAAGCATACCTTATAAGGGAAATTACTTATTTGTCGTTTATGCCAATGATACTATTGGCCAGGCTGCTGTAGGGTATGTGCCTTTAATAGTTAATAACAGGAAACCTACGATTACTTCAGTAAGGATTAATTCTACTTCAGGAAAGAATTATACCTATGATAACTTAACATTCTATGCGATTAACGAGTCTGATTTGGATGGAGATTCTGTTAACAGCATATTCAATTGGTTCGTGAATAACAAGTCACTTGCAGCTATAAGCCTGCAATTTAAAGGCAATTCGACAACAGGCTTAAGCTTCCTGAACGGTTCAGTAAAAGACTATTCAGGATATAACAATAACGGGATTGTTGTCGGTGCTACGTGGTCCAGGCGCGGGGGATACCACAACGATACTTCTTACAGGTTCGATGGTATCAACGACTATATACTGGTTAATGATTCAAGCTCTCTTGACTTAAATGAGACTACTATCTATGTTATCTTCAGGACCAGCGATGCCTCGAAGAACCAGACAATAATCTCAAAGTGGAGTGATATGGCTGTTCCTTCAGACAATAGGTCATTTATAGTAAGAACTGAAGCATCAAGAGTTGTATTCTCTGTCAGCTCTAACGGCGAGATTGGAGGGATAACCTCTATTGCAGGAAATACTGCCTTGCAGGATGACTCTTGGTACACCCTAGCTGCAGTTTATGACGGGAATTACCTAAGGATCTACCTAAATGGAGCAAGTGATGCAACGCCAGTAAGCTATACTCAGGACATTTATGCAGGAGAATCCCCATTAATGATTGGTCAAAGAGGGGATAATTCTGAATATTTCCAAGGTTATTTAGACCAAGCGTTCATATTTAACAGAGCATTAACTCCGGAGCAGATAGCAGCTGCATATAATAATGTGTCAGACATTTTATATTCCGAAACAAGCAAGGGAGACACATGGTATGTTTCTGCAACACCGAATGATGGTTATACAGATGGAGTGACCAAGTATTCCAATAATCTGACAATACCATTGAATTGAGTTACTGTACTTGGAAATGTTATCCTGAATGCTAATTATATCGGAAATTGGACTTATGATAAATTGACTTTGAGTATT
>CAYUUH010000038.1:0-8271 GCA_964447855.1 uncultured Methanosarcinales archaeon
GTACTATTGTCACTTACGTAGTTCGAATTAACTGCATTCTCGCTTCCTATAATAAACCCATTCTCCCCATCCTTGATTATCTCTCTTGGTCCAGACATATCAGAAGCAATTACTGGAAGCCCGCAGGACATTGCCTCAACCATTGAGTAGCCAAACTGCTCTTCCCATAAAGGAGTAGGTACAGAAGGGTACAGAAACACTGAAGCGCTGTTATAAACCTTGGGCCAGTCCTCATACTTAACCCAATCTATCACCTTAACGTGTTCATCTTTATTGGCCAGTTTCTTAAGCTTCCCAGACCACTTGCCTGAACCGACAAAAAGATAGGTATATTTTTTTCCTTCCTTGTCCAAGATTTCTTTAGCTTCCAGGATATATTTTATCCCTTTCTCATCTTCTAGCCTTCCAACAAACAAACAAGTCTTGTCCTTGTCTATCCCTAGCTTATTGCAAAGATTCCTATCTGATTTCTTAAAGAAGGAAGTATCTATGCCTGTCTGAGGCAAAACTACTATTTTGTTTTTTGGAACGCCTTTCTTTATCAAAACATTCTTCGCGTCCCTAGATCCCGCAATTATCCTATCCATGTTCCTTAACACAAATTGCTCATAAAATCTAATGATGAGGTTCTTCCTGATGTATAGGTTCTCCCAAGTAAAACAAAGTATTCTCTTTCTTAGAAGTTTGGAGTAAATAGTTGTCAGAAAAGTATTAATTGCAAGAGGTTCTTCAACAACATAGATTAAGCGGGGGTTAATTTCCCTGAGCTTAGAAAAAAGACCTTTCATAAAATATCTAAAAGACAAACTTATCTTGCTTAAGAATAAAGGCTTAAGGAAGTGGATTCTTAAGTTGTCATTCTCCAATTCTTTTAAGTTAGAGTCATTATAGCCAGCCCAATGAGTTACTGTAATTAAGTCTATATGGATGCTATTTAACTTAGACATCTCCTCAAAAACCTTGATATTCCTCCTGCCAGTAGGATGGTTAAACGCAAAACCTATTACTGTGAGCTTAGTACTTTTCATTTTAAGATAGAGTTGTACAACTTGATCAGGTTTATTCCATTCTCCTTCCAGTTTGCGTCTCTCCAATACTTGCGGACTCCTGCACTATATTTTGAATGATTAGAATAGACTTTATTGACGGCGAGAGTAATATCATAAGAACTCTTAGGACCGATAACCTCACCAAGTCCATACTTCTTAACAACGTCATATATCGCACCAACTTTAGTTACAACAACTGGAATTCCATAAGACAATGCATCGTGCAGGACAGCAGACTGATAAGGGGCCCAGACATAAGGCAAGACTACTATATCTGCGTTCTCATAATACTTATGTTTGTTGTCCTCAGAGACCCACCCTATCTTGAGATTTATATTAGTTAAACCTTTTGCTTCGCGGACAATCCTCTTCTCGTATCTGGCACTCGCTGCTCTGCCAGCAATAGTTAATCTAAATTCAGGCAAATGCTTCATAGACCTTATAAGGTATTCTACTCCCTTGCCATAATTCAAAATTCCAAAGAGTAGGATGTTTCTCCCAAGCTTCCGCTTCTTCCTTTTCTTAGGAGTCAGCCCCATATAAATACATTCAACGTTGTTAACTCCGTATTTTTCTTTTAAGAACTTCTTTTGGTTCGGGGTGTGAACTATAATCTTAGAAGCATTCATAACGACTTTCTTCTCCATATACTGCAATACTTTTAGCTTTAGCCAGTCCTTAGTATTTGGCTCGGAATCGTACTGGACCTCATGCAAAGTAACCGCGGTTGGTAGTCTCGAACTCTTTAACACCTTGATAAGGTTCATGTTAAGAACATTTGAATAAAGAACTGCTTGATATTGGATGTGAATTATGTCTGGGTTCTCTTTCTCCACTATCTTATCCACATTCTTTGCAAGAGAACTTGACTTAAAGTCTACAATATAGTCTGCATCACATGGTTTGTTTGATACGATGACCACCTTATTGCCAAGTTTTCTTAAAGAAGTGACTAAGTCATAAGTATATATTCCAACCCCGCATCTCTGAGGAGGAAATGTGCTAAGCATGAGTATTTTCATTTTTTCACCGCAGTAATCTGCATGCAATCGCTTAAGTGAAGTGTTTCAGCAATAAGATAGTAGATATTTTTTAATAGTTTCATAAGTTTGTAGTGTTTATCTATGCTTCCTTCCATTCCAGACATCTGGTTTATCAAAAAACCTCCCTTGGGCTTTACCTTGATTTTGGCAAATCCTGAGCTCGCTAGATATTTCTTAATACTCCTAGGAGAGAAGTAAAAGAGATGCATGTCCTGAACATACCACCACTTATTCTTTTGATATCTCGCATTGAAGGAGTTGATGTTTGGAACCTCCATCATGATTAGCCCATTCTTCTTAAGTAGTTTAGAGACATTGATTAAGTATTCTTTTGGGTTCTCAATATGTTCAAAAACGTGAAAAAGAGTGATTACATCAAAGAATCCTGAATATTTGTTGAGGTCGGAATAATCTATAATCTTGATGCCATTCTTTTGGCAAATTCTTTTAGCTTCTTTGCTTGGCTCTATCCCATAAACATTCCATCCTTGACTCTTAGCAGCATCCAAGAAATAACCTACGCCACAACCGATATCTAATATTTTGCCTCTCCTTTTAAGAGATTGTTCTTTCTTTTTTACTCTGTCAAGATTGAGGTCTTGCTGGATATTACCGAAAGAAACAGAAACATCGTTAGGCCCATTAACGCCTGACTTATTAGACTCATAGTAGTTTGCGTAAAGTTCTCCGAGCCTCTTCTTACTGGGCCTAGGATTAGCATAGACTAACCCACATTCTTCGCATTTGACAAGATTGCTAAACAAGTTATAATAATTGTCTTCACCGCAGAAATCACAATTAACTTTGATGGTCCCCTTTTTCAACCCGTAGTACTCTTTTTTCGGCATCTTTGCTCAGAACACAAGTTAATGGCTACCTTTCAACTCTTTTAGATCAGAGTCGACCATCATCTCGACAAGTTCCTTAAACTTGACTTTTGGCTTCCAGCCAAGCTTTTTCTTGGCTTTTGTAGCATCGCCTTTTCGCAGGTCAACGTCGGGAGGCCTGACAAATTTAGGGTCAGTTTTTACGTAGTCTTTATAATCGATTCCTAGATGGCTAAATGCTGTCTCGCAAAGCTCTCCAACTGAATGAGTCTCACCTGTAGCAATAACATAATCGTCCGGCTGGTCATGCTGCATCATAAGCCACATAGCCTCGACATAATCCTTAGCATAGCCCCAGTCACGCTTTGCATCTAAATTCCCTAAAGCAAGGTCTTTCTGCATACCAAGCTTTATTTTTGCAACAGAATGAGAAACCTTCCTGGTAACAAACTGTTTGCCTCTCCTTGGAGACTCGTGGTTAAACAAGATTCCGTTGCATGCAAAAATATTATAGCTTTCACGATAATTTTTAGTTATCCAGTAAGCATACACCTTCGAGACTCCATAAGGGCTTCTAGGATAAAATGGGGTCTTTTCTGTCTGAGGCACTTCCTGCACCTTGCCGAACATCTCAGAAGAAGATGCTTGATAGAATTTTATACCGGGATTTGTCTTCCTTATGGCCTCAAGCATCCTAGTAACGCCCAATGCATCTATATCTGAAGTCAAGATTGGCTGCTCCCATGAAGCCGGAACAAAAGACTGAGCACCTAGATTATAGACTTCATCTGGTTGACAGTCTTTAAGTAATCCTATCAAAGAGGATAAGTCCAATAAATCTCCTGAAAGGAGTTTAATCTTATCTTTTATATGCTCGATTCTCTCAAAAGTCTCTACACTGGACCTCCTGTAAATACCATATACATTATAGCCTTTCTCAAGCAGTAACTCCGCTAAGTAAGAGCCATCCTGTCCAGTTATCCCAGTTATTAAGGCTGATTTCATAGTGAATGGGTGGAGGTATTGTTTTAAATAGTTTATCCTTTGATTTTGCGAATAACTTCATCAACACTTATCTTCTCGATGCATTTATAGTCTCTGCATTTCTTAAACCTGCCATAAGCATCATAGCAAGGCCCACAACTAAATTTAGAAGTAACAACCTTGCCAACCCTGGGACCGAACCGGTTAGGGTCTGTGGGCCCAAAAATGCCTATAACTTGAGTCTTGACAGCCACAGCCAGATGCATTGGACCTGAGTCGTTAGATATTATAAGTTTACACTTCTTTATCATTGCTGCAGCCTGTTTAAGGTTTAGTTTACCAGCAAGGTCTATAATTTGTCTATCAGTTTTAGTTTCTAGGCTGTGCAATAGTGATTTAGCAATCTCCATGTCATTCTTGCCTCCAAATATCAGGACATCATTGGCGTTTAATAGGCGTGTTACAAGCTCTGCATACTTCCCAACTGGCCATCGTTTGGCTGATAACTTCTGCCCTGGGTTTCCTGCTCCTCCAGGAGCTATTCCTACAACATTAGATATCTTATTTTTAAGGAAGAATCTATTAGCATAGTCCTCATCTTTCTTAGGAACGAAGAACTCCATGTCTCCATAAATCTTAGCCCCGATGAGTTTCGCAATATCCATGTAGTAATCTACTTCATGCTTGGTTCCGTCATACTGAACATTATACGTGTTTGGAAATCCTTCTCCAAACCTGTCAAACCCCACCCTAACTGGGATTTTACATAACCACGCAAATAAGTTCCAGATATAAGATTTATCCAGTATAAAACACCTATCAAACTTCTGCCTCCTTATCTTTTTTATTAGATTGTAAACTCCAAATAGTTTCTTTTTGGCTACTATCTCGTCCCTAAAGGAGATTATTTTATCCACACTTGGGTTTGTTTCAATTGCTCCCTTGGACCATTCCCCTACTAAGTAAGTTATCTCTGCCTTCGGATAATACTCCCGTATAGCCCTCACCAAAGGAGTTGTCATCAATACATCCCCTATTGCACCTGACCTTATGATTAATAGATTATGGGGAGGAAGGGCTTTAGAAAATTTAGGAAAGAATAGACTAAAAAATCTAAATATTAATTTTCTCATGATTAGTTCCTCATCATGCTTAATCGCAACTTAAGTATAAAAAAGTAGCTGTTTAGCAAAGTCTTTACTGAGAGCTTAGTCTCTCCTACGGTACGATTCTGAAATATGATTGGAACCTCACAAATCCTGAAACCACCCCTATAGGCTAGGTACAAGACTTCCTGCACTATAGAAGGGCCAGTAGACTTAAGTTTGTCAAGGTCGATAGACTCTAAAACTTCCCTTTTAAAGCATCTATAACCTGAGGTACAGTCCTTGATTTTCATTCCAAATACAGCCCTGATATAAAGATTAGCTAACTTAGTGATTGTTCTCCTAACAACACCCCTACCAACATCTTTACCTCCGTTAACAAGCCTTGAACCAATAACTAAATCACAGCTTTCTAGTTTATATAATAAGATAGGAATATACTTGGGGTCGTGGCTAAAGTCTGCGTCCATTTCGATTATGATGTCTGCCCCCCGGCTAAGTGCTTTTTTGAAAGCTTCTACGCCTGCCAAGCCCCTGCCCCTAGGCCCATCCCTCAGCAAAAGATGGACATTTGAGTTCCTATCAGAAATGCCTTTCACAACTTTCCAAGTTCCGTCTGGACTGTTATCGTCTGCAACTAATATATGGAGATTAGGTATTTTAAGGCTAAGTATCTCTTTTATGATTCTTGCTATGTTGTCCCTTTCGTTGTAAGTGGGGATTGTTATGAATATTTTTTTGCTTTTCATTTAGCATCCTATGAAAATGTAGTCTTTGGGGCAATGAATGACATTTTTTTCATTTTAGCTGCCGGGTTATAGAAGAGTAGACCATCTCAACAGATATCTTATCCATACAATTAGGCTTTATATCACACTCTTTCTTGTAACAGCATAAGCATGGTACATCTGCGTAAATCTTTTCTCCAAGCCCAAACATCTCAATCTCAGCTACACTCGTAGGGCCAATCAACACAACTAGTCTTTTCCTCAAAGCTATACCCATAAACATAGCAAGCGTATCAGAAGTTACAAGCAGATTGCATATATTAACTATGGAAGCAAACTGTCTAAGAGTGTTCTCTGTGCCAGCATCTATTAATTGATACTTAGCGATAGATTTAATCTTCTCATTCCTTTCTTTTTCTTCCTTCCCACCTAATAGGACCACTTTAGCTCCTAGCTTATCAATAAGAAGGTCAGCAAGCTCTGCCGTCTTCTTTAATGACCATTTCTTTAGTTTCCATCTTCCGCCAGCACCAGTGTTTAATCCAATGACCAAGTCTGAATCAGAGATATCGTTCTTTTTTGCAAAATCCTTGCCAAATTTAATTTCTTCTCGGGTAAGGTCAATGAACGGGAGCTCATCGTAATATTCTATACCTATAATCTCAGCCATTATTTCATGATATGTCTTCTTATTCTCCTTCTTCCTCTTGTTTGCCTTTTCAAGACCTCCTTCTTGCTCAGGAAGAAGCAAGCCCATCCCAAACCATGGAGAAGAATCCCGCGTATAAGTTACCTTATTGTCTGCCATATAAGCGCCGATTATCTTATCTTTCTTGAGTTTAGTCACCAATAAGGCAGTTTCTTTATCATCATCAAGGTTGATTATAAGATTAAATTGTTCCGGAATGCCCTCTTTTCTCTCAATAGTGTATAGACTATCTATCAAGTGATTATTGAGAAGCAGCCCTTTAGCCCTCTCACTTGTCAACCAGGATATTTTGCAGCCAAGATACTTATCCTTAATACCCTTCAGAAGAGAAGTAGTCCTAAGCACATCACCTAATGCTCCAGTTTTTATGATTAAGACTTAATTTGATAGAGGATTAGAACAGAAAGATATTTAAATAGTTAACCTTGTTTTCAACTATAGTTTAAAGGGGGTTGGAAGATTATTATGAAGAAATACACGATAATTTCTGATAGTAAGCTAAGTGTCTCTGACAAAGTTACACCTCTAAGAGGAACAAAAGATGTTAGCGTGGTTATTCCTTCATATAATGAAGAAGGAAATGTAGTAAGATTGATTGAAGGCATTACGAAGGCAATTGGAAAAGAGTATAGTTTTGAGGTAGTCATAGTTGACGATGCTTCGACTGACAGAACAAAGGAGGTTCTTAGCAGAAAGGCGCTGAAAGATAAGAATGTTGTAGCTGTGTTCAGGGAAGGTATAAGAGGGATATGGTCTGCACAGCTTGATGGCGTCAGATTGTCCAGAGGAAAAAGCATCATATTTATGGATGCAGACTTCAGCCATCCACCGGAAAAGATACCTGACCTCCTAAAATGGATTCCTGAATATGACTTTGTATCTGCCTCTAGATACATCAAGGGCGGAGGAATGAAGAATGTCCCATTCAAACACCATATCGCCACAATCATGTTCAATATGGGAATGAAATTGATAATGGGGCTTACTGCCACAGACTACACTGGAGTGTTCCATGCAATAAAAAAAGATAAACTCATGCGAATCCTTCCAAAAAGCGACTCGGTAGGTGGAGCATTTGATTTAGATTTGCTTTACTATGCTAAGAAAAGAAGATTAAAATTCAAAGAAGTTCCTTTTGTTTATGTCTACAGGATGCAAGGAAAATCAAAATCAAGAAAAATGAGGCAGCTTGCATTTATTTATGGGATACGAGCACTAAGATTAAGGCTATTTGGGAGGGCATAAATATGACAATTCCATGGTCAAGGCCTGATTTTGGAGAAGAAGAGAAAAAAGCAGCTATAGAAGTTATAAAGTCTGGCTGGGTAACTCAAAAGAAAAAAACCGAAGATTTTGAAGAAGCTCTGGAAGAATATACCTCTGCAAAAGATGTAACTGTAGTGAACAATGGAACATCAGCCCTGATTGCGGCATTACTTGCCCATGGAATAGGTAAAGGAGACGAGGTCATAGTTCCTTCTCTTACATTTATAGCATCTGTAAACTCAATAACTGCAGTTGGTGCAACTCCGGTTCTTGCTGATTCTGACCCAAAAATATGGAACACAACTCCGCAACTGGTAAAAGAAAAGATAACTGACAAAACAAAAGCTATTATGCCAGTTGATGTAGCCGGTATGCCAATCAATGTGGAAGGGTTTGAGAAGTTAGCAAAAGACGAGAACTTGATATTGATTGAAGATGCTGCTGCTGCAATTGGTGGAGAGTACAAAGGAAGAAAGATGGGTGGCTTCAACCATACAAGCACATTTAGTTTCCACATAGCAAAATCTTTGCAGACTATAGAGGGTGGATGTGTGCTTAC
>CAYUUH010000039.1:0-8227 GCA_964447855.1 uncultured Methanosarcinales archaeon
AGGGTCAATCCAGGAAAGTTCTATGCGCTTCCCCAGTCACCTCAATTATACAAGCAGCTGCTCATGGTCTCTGGCCTTGACAGGTATTTCCAGATCGTGAGATGCTTCAGGGATGAGGATCTTAGGGCAGACCGTCAGCCAGAGTTCACCCAGATAGATGTTGAGATGAGCTTTATTGATGAAGAGGACATTTATGGGATTCATGAAAAGCTCATGAAAAAGATATGGAAGGATATCCTTGGGATTGACATCAAGACTCCGTTCCCAAGAATCACATATGCTGATGCAATGGGAAGATACGGCTCAGACAAGCCAGACACAAGATTTGCACTTGAGCTTGTCGATGTTACAGATATAATGAACAAGTCCCAGTTCAAGGTATTTACAGATAATATCCAGAAAGGGGGAATAGTAAAAGCCCTAAATGTAAAGGGCGGCTCTGAGAAGTTCTCCAGGAAGGATGTTGATGCATTTATAGAGTATGTCAAGGTTTACGGCGCAAAAGGCCTTGCATGGATGAAGGTTACTGATGCAGGTCTTGAGTCATCTGTTGTAAAGTTCTTTACTCCGGAGCTCCAGAAGGAGATTGTCCAGAGGATGAAGGCAGAGAAAAATGACCTGCTGCTTTTTGTCTCAGACCTCAAGCACTTTACTGTCAACACATCGCTTGGAAGCCTCAGGCTGAATATAGCCTCAAAGCTTGGGCTTATTGACGATAAGAAGTACAGCTTCCTGTGGGTAGTTGATTTCCCTCTTGTAGAGTATGACGAGAACGAGCAGAGGCACGTTGCTCTGCACCATCCGTTCACAAGGCCAAAGGACGAAGACCTGCATCTGCTTGACAAGGACCCTGCAAAGGCCCGCGCAAAGGCATATGACCTTGCCCTCAACGGCGTTGAGATAGGCGGAGGCTCAATAAGAATCCACCAGGCAGACGTGCAGGAAAAGATATTCAGGATACTGGGTATCGGAAAGCAGGAAGCAGACTTGAAATTTGGGTTCCTGCTTGACGCATTCAGGTATGGAGCTCCTCCTCACGGAGGAATCGCATTCGGGCTTGACAGGCTTACTGCAATCATCACTAAGTCAGACTCATTAAGGGAAGTAATAGCATTCCCCAAGACAAAGGATGCAGAGTCCCTTATGGACGGCGCGCCTTCTGAGGTTGATGACAGGCAGATGAAAGAGCTTCACATAAAGCTTGAGATGGTTTCTGCCCCGAAAAAGAACGAGCTCTTTGACAAGATAACAAGCGCATTGAGCAGGGACAAGACGGAGTATGAGACAATAGAGCACAAGCCGGTTTACACGTCAAAAGATGCTGCGATTGTCCGCGGAACAAAGCTTGAGCAGGGCGCAAAGGCCTTGGTGTGCAAAACAGAAAACGGATTTGTTCAGGCTGTCATCTCTGCAGCTAAAGAGCTTAACGAGCAGGAGCTTAAGAAAGTCCTTGGAGTAAAGACTTTAAGGCTTGCAAACGCTGATGAAGTTAAGGAATTATCAGGGGTAAGCATAGGAGCTGTTCCTCCATTCGGCAATTTATTCGGAGTTCATGTTTACATTGACAAGTCAGTAACAGACAACACAGAGATTGCATTTAACGCAGGCATGCATACACATTCGATAAAGATGAAGTCTGCTGACCTGGTCAAGGTTACCGGGGCTAAGGTTGCTTCTTTCTCAAAATGAAGATATTCTTTGCAACCCACAACAAGGGAAAGCTTCGTGAATTCAAGAAAATACTTGACGGGGTAGCTGTTGTTGACCATATCGATGATGAGCTAGATGAAAGAAGAAGCGATGACCCCGAGGAGATTGTTAAGGACAAGGCAAAGAGGCTTTCTGAAAGGCATAACAAGATAGTTGTTGCTGAGGATTCTGGAATTTTTATCAAGGCGCTTAAAGGCTTTCCAGGGACATGCTCTGCATACATCCACGAGAGGATTGGCCTTAAGGGCCTTTTGAAGCTGCTTGAAGGAGTTAAGGACAGGAGCTGCGAGTATAAATCAGCTGTTGGCTATTGTGAGCCTGGAAAAGAGCCAGTTTCATTCTTGGGAACTGAGAAAGGAACAATCGCCCTTGAAGAAAAAGGAACTCACGGCTTTGGCCATGACCCAATATTTATTCCTGATGGTTCTTCTAAGACTTACGGCGAGATGCCAGATATAGAGAGCGTTAAGAAATTTAGGCGTCTGGCTGTACTGAAGCTTGTTGATTATCTAAAAAAAAGACCATAAGATTGCTGTTACAACAATAATCCTTCCCATTCTTGGAAACAGGCCGAAATAAAAGAAGTCCTTTGTTGTCATGTTAAATGCTCCTGAAAGCCAGCAGAAGACAACATAAGGCACAGGGCCTATTGCTGCAATCAATAATCCGTATTTTCCATGCTCCCTGAACCAGGCTACATACTTGGCATACTTCTTGTCGCTGTAAACTTTCTCGTGAAGAACGCGGCCTATTCTCAGGTTGATCAGGCTGGCAATCGTGCTTCCTGTTATTGTGGCTAATATTGTCAGCAATGGGTTCAGCTCAAGAATCTTTCCTGCAAGCAGCGCAGCCTCAGGCCCAAGAGGCTGTGCAAGAAAATCAACAAGGAGCGTTACCATAAAGACTGCATAATACCCATATGCAGAAATCATAAGCATTATCTCAGACTTAATCTGGTTGAGGAATATAAGCACCAATAAGAAAACTGAGACAACAAATGTTCCCATGAAAATAAATATCTTTTTCATTGCTTTTGCAATAATTATTTAAGTATAAAATACTTTTTATCTTAGCTCAAGCACGTATCTCCTTTCCAGCTCAAGTGGGTCTTCTCTCTGCCTTTTCTCAAGCAGTTCTTTTGCAGCCCTTAACCTGTCTCTTGCTTTTGCAGCCCCTTTGTATAATTCTTTTTTTGCCAATTCGTTCATTTTTTCCTCAAAGAACTTTACCTGCTCGTCAAGCGTGAGCTCTGAAGGGGAGAACTCTGTAGAATTGTCATGTCCCCTGGATTTATACCTCTCAACAAGGACTCCTTTCTTTGCACTTGCAAGTAGGTCCAGCACACCTGATTCTATATTTCTCGATCCCCAGTCTACCTCAGGGACAGCATATCCGCTTGGGCTATAATCCTCATTAACCTTGTAAGTTTGATGGATAGATGAATAAAACATTTTGAGAAAATCTGTGGCTCTTTGTATATACCTAAGCGCCAGTTCAAAGTCTCTATTCCTCACTGACTCCTGAGCCTTAATGTTTGCGAGGTTGCTTTCGGTCGTTACCCTCAGGTTTAGTATTCCTCTCCTAAGCCCTCTATGAGGAACTTCATGGCCTCTCCTGCTTATGATATAATCAAGTATCCTTGCTGTTCTTTCTGTGTCCATTCGGGCCCGGTCAAAATCTCCATGATCTGAAAATACCTGGCTCCTTTGCGAATATCTCCATGCTTCATGGTACAGGCTGTCTACATCTGCATCAGGAATCCGTTTTGACTTTCGGTCTTTCTCTGCTTCTTGCCTGACATGCGCTGCATAAAATGAGGGCATTCCGTCCGGAGTTCCTTCTCTACTGTATCCGCAGCTAAATCCCGCAAGCCCGGCTAGCTCTATAACAGAAGCAAGCAATTCACCTATTGAGACAACCTGTCTTTCCGGAGGAGTATAATCATCATCAAGCGCCAAATCATCTGCCAAAGAACCAAGGCCGGAAAGATTTGAACCATGTATGGGATGCCTTCTGAAATCATCAACGGTCAGTGCTCGCATATCTTCGTCAAAATAAGAAGTATCATATCCCAATGATTGTATATACGGCGATAAAAGGGCGTACATAGCCTTTAGGTCTTGGACTGCTGCTTCAAGGCTGCCTTTTCTGCATTCTATCCTGAAGCTTGATGCAGGCTCATCATCATATACCTGGTTCAGCTCAACTGAGTGCCCCATTACTTGGTAGTACCTGTACCTGCTTAGGTTATGCGGATTGTCGCCCTTGCTGTCAGCATCAAGCTTTATGCCGAAGCCTTCGCAATGCTTTTCAAGCCCACTTGCCATATCGTTCATAGGCACAGGCGCTAATAGAATCTTAAGGTTTATCTTGTTTTCAATGCCTTCTGTCCCAAAAAGTACGACTCTAAAAGTGCCATATTCTTTTAATATAGAGTATCTTGCATCATCCATAGTCTATGGTGTAACTGATGTATATTTAAACCTTTTTGTCTTAGTTACTTATAAGTAGTCAATTACTGATAGGCGATAGTTCCATAAATTATATAAACAGATTAGAGTCTTTTCTTTATTGAAATGAGAGTCGACAAAGAGCTTATTGAAAATGTTGCAAGAGTCGCAAGGCTGGAATTAACTTCTGCTGAGATAAATAAGTTTATACCCCAGTTCAAGGAAATCCTTGACGCGTTTTCCAAGCTTGATGAGGTTAATGTTTCTGATGTTGAGCCAAGCTTCCATCCAGTTGAGCTGAAGAATGTGATGAGGAGTGATGAGCCTGGAACTTGCCTGGACCAGGAAAAGGCTCTTGAGCTTTCTCCTCATAAAAAAGACGGCTACTTCAAGGGGCCAAAGGCAGTTTAAGATGAAAATTGTACTTAAGAAAAGCAAACTAAAAAGGATTGGAGGAATAGTCGCAGTGCTTGCGGCAATATTTGTGCTCTTTTTTGTAGGAAAGGATAATTCAAGCGATACTAATAATATTAGTGGGGTGGAAACAGTGAGTGATAAGGTTGTTGTGATGGAAACTTCTATGGGAAATATTGAGATTGAGCTTTATTCTGATAAAGCGCCGATTACAGTTGAGAATTTTATTTCATATGTTGAGTCTGGCTTTTATGACGGGCTTATCTTTCATCGTGTTATTCCGGGGTTTATGGTGCAGGGCGGAGGCTTTGACCGCGAGATGAACCAAAAAGAAGGGAATGCTCCCATCAAGAATGAAGCTGACAACGGCCTTAAGAACCTGAAATATACTCTGGCCATGGCAAGGACCCAGGTTGTTGACTCTGCAACATCACAGTTTTTCATAAATGTTGCTGACAATGCATTTTTAGACAATGGCGCACGTGACTTTGGCTATGCTGTTTTTGGAAAAGTCGTTTCAGGAACTGATGTTGTTGACAAGATTGCAGCTGTTCCTACTGAAACTCGTGGCATGTTCTCAGATGTCCCTGTCCAGCCAGTTACGATTAAAAAAGCTTATGTGAAAGAGTGATAATATGTTCCAGTATGACTTCAAGCGCGTTATGGAACTTTATTCAAGCCTGGCAGAAGACCAGGTTCCAAGGGCATGGGCAGATAAGCAGATTCTCTACTTTGGGGAGAGGGTTCCTGAAAGAGTTGTATCTGCATGGGAAGCTGAAGTCACAAAGAGCAAGTTTTTCCAGGAGATGGCCGGCCAGGCTGACCCTGTGCTGATGGCCCTTGCTGTAAGGATGCACTACCTTGAAGAGCACGGTGAAGAATGGGAGCATTAGATTTTGCTAAGAAAGTTCAGAGCAAGGAGATTGACATAGTCAAACATACAGACGATGTCCTGAAAAAGACTAAAGCTATAGATAAAGAGTATCATTACATGAATGTTGTTTCTGACTCATTGGCTAAGGAGCTGGCTAAAGAGGTCAAGTCAGACCCTTCTGGCAGGTTAGCTGGAGTTGCTGTTTCTGTCAAGGACTGCATCTGCGTCAAAGGCGTTGAGTCACGTTCAGGCTCTAAGATTTTATCTGGATATGTTCCTGTTTTTGACGCTACCGTCATTTCAAAGATTAAGTCTGAGGGTGCTGTGATTATCGGAAAGACTAGCCAGGATGAATTCGGCTTTGGAGGCTTTTCAACAAATGTCGGAGTTGGCTTT
Organism: uncultured Methanosarcinales archaeon; assembly: GCA_964447855.1. Taxonomy (GTDB): domain Archaea; phylum Nanobdellota; class Nanobdellia; order Woesearchaeales; family JAHWIC01; genus JAHWIC01. Next base: position 5,845 of record CAYUUH010000039.1, read on the forward strand.
GAAACGCCGTTGAATCCGTTTGATAAGAACAGGGCATGCGGAGGAAGCTCAGGAGGCTCAGCCGGCTTTACCCAGAAGGCTGACTTTGCGCACATTTCATTGTCTGAATCTACCGGAGGTTCTATTGTTAACCCTGCTTCTTTTTGCGGCGTATTTGGCTTGTGCCCTACTTACGGCCGTGTTAGCAGATATGGCCTGATGGATTATGCAAACTCTCTTGATAAGATTGGCCCGATGGCCAAGACATGCTCTGAAGTTGCTTTAATGCAGGAGATTATCTCAGGATTTGATTCAAAAGAGTCAACTTCGCTTAATGCTCCAGTCGATAAGTATACTTCCTTTGTAGGCAAGGGCGTAAAGGACTTGAAGATTGGAGTTGTTAAAGAGGCCTTTGGCCATGGAACAGACAAGTCTGTTTCTGACAACGTATGGGCAGGGATAAAATACCTTGAGTCTTCAGGCGCAAAATACGAAGAGATATCATTGCCTATCACATATAAGTACGGCCTTGCATGCTATTATCTTATTGCAACAGCTGAAGCATCAACTAACCTGTCTAAATTCTGCGGCATGAGGTACGGGGCTCATGAAAAGCTTGAGGGAAGCTTTAATGATTATTTCTCAAAGGTCCGCAGCTCTAACTTCGGCGAGGAAGCAAAACGCCGAATTATGCTTGGCACTTTTGCGCGAATGGCCGGCTTCCGTGATGCTTATTACATCAAGGCAATGAAAGTCCGTACTAAGATAATCTCCGAGTACAAGAAGGCATTTAAGAAATTCGATGTCTTGATTACGCCAACAGTTCCTATCCTGCCCCCTAAATTCTCTGATATTGAGAAATTGTCCATTATCCAGAACTATATGATTGATGTCTTGACTGTAGGGCCTAACCTTGCCGGTTTGCCTCACATGAATATCCCTGTTTCAGCTTCAAATGGCCTCCCTGTCGGGCTTCTTGCCATCGGAGACCATCTTGCTGAAGGAAAACTGATGCAGATTGGGGGAGCTTTGGAATGAAAAAAGAAATAGTTTACTTTGACAAAGAGGGAAAGCAGAACACAGCTGAATGCATATCAGCTGTAAAGAAAAGGGTCTCTGAAGGAGGGGTTACTCATGTTGTAGTCGCATCTTCAACAGGCTCAACTGCATTGAAATTGAGAGAAGCCTTAGGCTCGTCTGTTTCCATTGTCTGTGTTACATATCATGCCGGCATGAAAGAGCCTGAGATTGATGTCAATTCACCTAAGCTTGCTTCGCTTGGAGTCAAGGTACATGCAGCAACGCATGCGCTTTCAGGAGTTGAGAAGTCTGTTGCTAAGAAGTTTAGCGGCACATATCCTGCTCTGCTTATTGCAGATGCTTATAAGAAGATTAGCCAGGGCTTTAAGGTCAGCATTGAGGTGATGCTTTCAGCATGCGACGCATCACTTATCCCAATTGGTGCTGATGTTATTGCCATTGGAGGAAGCCACGAGGGCTGTGATACTGCTATTGTTGTCAAAAGCTGCATTTCAGGCGAGCTTTTGCAGGAGATGAAAGTAAAGGAGATTATCTGTATGCCAAGATGAAGGTAAAAATCTGCCCAAAATGCGGAAGCACTGACATCGGAATACCCCCTGTTGGGCTTGAGATTGAAGGGTCTATCAGGGACTTTTGCAGGAAGTGCCTTGCATTGGGAAACTTTCCATTGGTTGAGAAGGGAGAGATTGCAAAGTTCAGGAAAAAGGTACACAAATGAAATTCACAACACCAATTGTAATCGGGCTTGAGATTCATGTACAGCTTAATACACAGACTAAGATATTCTGCTCATGCCCTACTTCTGGTACAGATGACCCTAATACTCGTGTTTGTCCAACGTGCTTAGGCCATCCTGGCTCAAAGCCTGTTCTAAATAAGAAAGTTGTTGACTATGGCTTGAAATTAGCGCTAGCTACTAAATCGAAGATTGCCAAAGAGCTTATTTTCTCGCGTAAATCCTATTTCTATCCTGACATGTCCAAGAACTACCAGATTACCCAGTACGAGATTCCGCTTTGTACTGAGGGCAAGCTGAAATTAAAGGCTGGCAAAGAGATTGGCTTAGTTAGAATTCATTTAGAAGAAGACCCAGCTGCTTTAGTCCATCCAGGCTCGATGCAGAGCTCTGCATTTGTGCTTGTTGACTATAACCGTTCAGGCAATCCACTTGCTGAGATTGTAACAAAGCCTGAATTGACTAGCCCTAGCGAAGCTCGCGACTTTATGAACCAGCTGATTACTGTCCTTGAATATCTTGAGATTTTTGACATCAATAACTGCATAATAAAAGCTGATGCCAATGTTTCTATCAAGGAATCCGGGTATATTCGTGCTGAGATAAAGAACATCACTGGCTTTAAGG
>CAYUUH010000040.1:0-8174 GCA_964447855.1 uncultured Methanosarcinales archaeon
ACCCTCTGGGTCGAGGTTATAAAGCGCTTTCTTAAGCGGAAGGTTGATTCCTCTTACATTATAGCCCTTGTCGCGGGCATTATTAAGTGTGCCTATGACTCCCATCGGGATAAATGAATAATATTTCTCAGAGTTATGGTCCTTAAGCTCTAGACTGTTCTCAAAAAAGAAGTATTTCTCAGAATCATAAACCTGCTTTCCAAGAGGATGAATGTAAAGAATATCTAAAGTTTCTGCCATCAATCCTGAAACCAGCAAAGAACTATAAAAAGTTTATCAGGAGACAAGCTTTTCAGCAGCTTTTCTCTCTTCATACAGGCTCTTTATTGCCTCATAAACCCTGAACTGCTCAAGAGGCTTGAGCTGCGTATAAGCTCCATGAATGTCAACATAGATTTCTTTTGCAGTCTGTATATCCAGGTCCTGAAGCGCGTTTCTCGCGTCATCAATCCTGCTCATGATATACTCTACCCTGTTCCGTACAGGAGCCTTTTGCGCCTTTACAGCACCTATTGCCTCAGTGATTTCCTTGTAGGCCTCAAACTTATCTTTCTCTAGTATAGGCTTGACTGCCTTTGGAGGCTCTGCCCTTATAATCTCAGGCTGCTTTCCAGTAAGCCTCTTGGCTTTTTCTTTCTCAGCTGCCTTGAGGAGCCTCATGCTTTTCAGGTCTCCTTCTATCTCTTGTGATGCGGCACGCTCTTCCTCCGCCATCTTAGCTTCAAGTTCCTTAAGGACATCTGCTTCCTCAAGTTCCTTGGTGCCCTTTTCTTCAAGCCTTGCAAGCTCAGCTTTCTTAATGACGTTCTCTGATTTAATCTTGCGGCCCTGCATCATGCTAAGCCTGTTAAGAAGCATTTTTCTTATCACACTGACATTTGTCGACTTATAGGCCTCAAGAAGACTCCTCGCATCATTTATTTTCTTCTCAGAAAGCCATCCTTTATCAGGGATAGCCTCATAATTCTCAAGGACTGACTCAGCCTTTTCAAGGTCATCGAGATATTTCTCCTCATCTTTTAGTTCAGAGAATATCCTGTCAAACTCTTTGTGAGACAATGAGAGGATTTTTTCCTCAGGAAGATGTATATATTTTTCGTGCTTTGAGATATAGTTAAGGTCTCTCTTAAGCCGTGCAATTAGGGCCTGAAGCTCGAATGCAGACGGCTTGAACACTGGAACACCTGGCTTGAACTTAGGCATCTTTTCCTTAGGCTTGCCAAAATCAGGAACAGGCATTCCCTCAGGGACCTCCTCAATCTCAGGAAGCTCCGGAATCTCAGTAGTCTCTGGAATCTCCTCTTCAAGCTTAGGCATCTCAAGCTCTTTTGCTGGAGCAAACTTCGGAAGCTCCGGCGCTGCCTGCAATGCATCAAGCTTTGATTCAACATCTTTTATCCTGGACTCAGAATCTATATTATAAGATCCAATAATCTTGTCAATCTTCTGTATCTGGCTCTCAACAGCCAACGGCTGGCTAAGGCTCTTCTCAGCAACAAGCTCCTCTTCAATATCAGATAGTTCTGCAAGCTTTTGCTTAAGCACTGTCAGATCGCTCACAATCTTGTTCTTTTTTCTGGGAGAAAGAGAAGTTAGTGCATCATCTGATATATCCAGGATTTTCTGGTTCTTCGCAATATAGCTTAGAGTTGCTTTCAGGCTGGATATAATTCTATCAAGCTCTGGCTTCGGCTTACCTACATCAAGAGCCTTAAACTCTGCAGCAGGCTTCTCCTCAAGCTTTGGCATCTCAGACTCAGGAGCCTTGTACTTTACAGCTCCCGGCTTTAATGAATTGATAAACTCGATTTTGCTGTAGACATCCTTGAGCTTCTCACTAAGGTTAATGTTAGAAGAAGAAAGCAATTCTCTTGCTTCCTGCAGCTGAGCCTCAACTGCCGGGCTCTGCGCAACACTGCTCTGTGCAATGACTGACTCTTCTATGTCTTCTGCCTCAGTAAGCCGCTCTTTAAGCTCGCCAACATTTTTTGCAATGCCCTTTAGCCTCCATGAGGAAAGGGACCTTAATACATCGTCTGACATTTCAAGAACATTTGAGAGCTTGGAAATATATTTTAAATCCCTTTTCAGCCTGTAGATGCTAAGAGCAAGCTTCTTGCTCGGAACTCCTGAAGGCTTGGGCATTTCTTTGAGTTCTGGAACCTTTTCTTCAGCAGGTGCTTCTTCTTCCTTAGCTTTTGCTTTTATCTTTAGATTAGGCAGTTTCTTGTCAAGACTGAACTCAGGCATAGGCATTTCTTCAGGCTGAGGCTCTTTCTTCTCTTCAGGCTTTAGCGCCTGCGCAGCATCAAGCTTTGTATCGATATTTTCTATGCACTTGTCTGCCTCAATTCCTGACCGATTAATCATTATCTTCATGTCATCCAGGAGTTTCTCTGAAGCAATCTCTTGTGAAGTGCTGATCTGCGCTGCAATGTGCTCTTCAATATCTTCAAGGTCTGCAAGCTTTTGCTTAAGCTCATTTAGTTTGCCAATGGTTTTCTTCTTTTTCCATGCAATCATTCCCTGGATTGTATTATCAGGTATCAATAGGAGTTTGCTGTTCTTTGAAATATAAGCAAGGGTCTTCTTAAGCCTCGAAGACAAATCCAGAATATCAGAACTGGGCTTTCCAAAGTCAGGTACAGGAACTTCTATCTCGCCTGGCTCAGGCATAGAGATTTCTTTCGGCTCTACAGCTGCTGTCTTCTTGGACTTCTTTTTCTTAGCTGCAGTTTCACGAGCTTCTTCTTTTTCTTCTATCTCTTGCTCAGGCTCTACAGCTGGATTGAATTCAGGCATTGCCTCTGGGGCCTTCAGCCCTTCTTCAGCTTGTTTAGTATATGATTTTATAAGAGAAATCTTCTTGTCAATAAGCTCCTTATCTCTTTCAGTGTCAATCTTATATGATTTAATGAGCTTCCTAGCGTCCTCTAGATAGTGGCCTGCTGTAAGAGTATCGGGCTTGCTGCTCTCAGCAACAAAATGTTCCTCAACATCATCTATTTCTCCGAGATACTGCTTTAGTATGTTGAGCCTGTTTGAAATCTTGTAAAGGTCTTTTGAGGACTTCTTTGCAAGCTTCTCCTCCGGAAGTTCCATGAGGGATTTGTTTGATACGACAAACTTGATGTGCTTCTTAAGTTCAGCAAGCTTCGCATCATGGCTAGCCTTTTCCTGCTTGAGCTTCTCTTCTTTCTCCTTGGACTCATTGTGGGCCTTCTCTAGGTTCTTAATCTTGGCCTTTACAGAAGATATCAGGCCTGAAACCCTCGCCTTGTGCTCTGCTGTATCTACTTTATGCTTGTCAAGGAGTTTCTGTGCAGCATCAAGCTTTGATTTTACAGCTTCTTCCTGCTCAACACTTGCATGCGCAGCGACCTGCTCCTCTATATTCTCTATATTATCCAGATGCTCCTTGGTGGACTCAAGCTTCTCAAGCGAGCTCTTGAGCTCCTTATGTGACAATGAATCAATCTTGCCCTCGACCTTCTCTATCATGGGCTTGTGTTTTTTGAAATGGCTTATGCTTTTGGCAAGCTTTGAAATGTGTTTCTTAACTTCCTTATGCGAAGGCTTCGGCTGTTCTTCCCCAAGCTCAGGCGCTTCTTCTTCAGCTGGACCGAACTTAGGCATCTCAGGCTCTTTTTCCTTTTGCTTGGCCGCAAATCTTCCAAAGAAGCTTTTTTTCTCAGAAGGCTCTTCCTCGATTAGCTCTGTTTTTTTAGGCTTCGATTTAGGCTCTTTGGCAGGCTTTATGGTCTCCTTTTTCTTTGCCTTTTCTTCCTCTGCCTTGAGCTTCTTCTCCTCAATCTCACGCTGCTTTCTTGCATCCTCAAGCCTCTCGATTATTTCTTTCCTTGTATCCTCGGCAACAAGCTTGTAGGCCTCAAGATAGTTTCTTGCCTCTTTTATCCTCTTCTCGCTGAGCCATCCTTTACTAGGTAGGGACTCGTAAGATAAGACTTTTTTCTCAATCTCTTTTATATCATCAACATATTTCTTGTCATCCTTAAGGTTGTCAAGAACTTTTAGTATCTCGCCCATAGGATGGATCATTAGTTTTACAATATCCATAGAAAGGAATTTCCTGTTTGTCACAATATAATCTATGTCTTTTCTTAATGTGAGTACTATTTTGCTTAGCTCATGGCCAGAAGGCTTGAACTCATCCCCTGACTTAGTCTTGTAGAAATCTGGCGGTGGCGGGGGAAGGATGTCCATCTCCTTCCTTGGAATCTGCTCTTTCTTGGCTGCTTTTGGTACAGAAGGCTTCTTAACCTTCGGCTCTGCTGCCTTTGCTTTCCTAAGCGCAGCCCTTAACTTTTTCTGCTCTGCCTTATTGACTTTTATCTCTTGTTTTTTAGTTGGCTTCCCAAAGCTTATCTTTGGCTGGATTTTAGTAGGAATTTTAAGAGTCTTTCCTGTCTTTTGAACTCTAGAGAGTTTGCTCTTAAGTTTAGATTTAGCCTTAACCATAATAACCTCTTTTTTACCCCCTTACCCAAATGAAAGTACTACCCCTTTTTAAATCTTTCGAAACGATTTATAAAAGAAAAGACGAGAAAAAGAAAGAGGGGTCAGCAGATTTTCAGGGTCTTTTCTTTGCTCTTAAGCCCATTAATGATTCTAACTTGCCTGCCTGTAAGCCTTGAAAAGAATTTAATGACTTCTATATTGGCTTTATTGTCTTCAGGCTTTGCCTTTATCTCGACCCTATAGGCATTTCTGCATTCATCAAAAGAAATAATCTTGTTTTTTGGAGAATTCGGTTTGACAATTATCTTGACAGCTCCTGAGGAAGGAAAGCTCTCAGTCATAATCTCTCCAGGTGTGCCCGCACTTGGTGCATTTCATGAATTTTGTCTCAGGCTCGTCTCCTGCACGGGTCTGCACAGTCCAGAAATATGCTTCTTGGTTGCCGCACTTCTCGCATGAAACTTTCATCTTAGGCAAAGACTCAAGGTCGCTGCGCTCTATAATCTCAACCTTCTTCTCTTTCTTTGCTATGGTCTCTTTGAGTACGGCATCACTTGTGTTTGTGCTCTTGTAGCCGCAGCTGCACGCTAAAAGCTTCTTGCTGCCCTCTTTCTTAGGCACTAGAATTGAACCGCATTTTGGACAAAACATGTTATCACCTGACCATTAAGTTTATGAGCGACATGAACACAATCTTTACATAACCCAGATAAGGCACCCTCGCAACTGCCTTTCCTATAATCTGCTCCTCCCAGATATCAGACTCATATATGCATCCGTCCGGAAGGCACACATCAATCGGGTTCTTATTTGTCAATGGATTGTCGCCCTTTGTGTGGAACACAAGGTTTCCGTTTTTCTCCTCTACCTCGACAACCCTATGGATTATCGGGTCTCTTTTTGGGTGAACCCTTGCGCTCCTGAAGACGATTACATCGCCTATTTTTATATCTTTTGCTTCTGCCCCCTTAAGCACCATTATGTCTCCTTTGTTGAACCCGTTCTTGAGCTCAAACGCCGTGAAATTGTCCTTAGTAATATCATTCTTGGTGTACCAGCTTCCTGCATCAGACCACCACGACTCAAAATCAGTATTATGTTCCATGCTGCTCGAGACAACGGCCACTATTGGATAGCTCGTTGATAAAACAGCGCCAAGCACAGGATAAACGACAAATTTTATGAGAATAAAAGCAAGCTCTATGTTGGCAAGCCAGCTCCATATGCTGTTGTCTTCCCAGATAAAGCGCCAAAACTTCAGCCACGTTGATTTGATGCTGCTCTTTGATTTTTTTCCGGACATATCCCGGGCTCTGTGAAGAAAGTATTAAATACCTTTCGATTTATTACAGCATCATGAACGACCAATATTTCGAGGGAATCCTGCAGCTTAGAAATCCCAACAGCCTTGTGCTTGAATTTATAGCGACTGAGACTGAAAATAGGAAAGGAGTATTCATATCAAAGACTGTGAAGGTTGCCAACGGCATTGACTTCTATTTTAGCTCGCAGAGGTTTCTCCAGAGGCTCGGGCATAAGCTTAAGGAAAAGTTCGGCGGAGAGCTTAAGATAAATGAAAGCCTCCATACAAGAGATCACCTTACAAGCAAGGACCTCTATAGGGTTAATGTTTACTTCAGGGTCCTTAACATAAAGAAAGGCGACAAGGTCATGATAAGGGGCGAGGAGTTTGAAATCATAGGGATAGGAAAGAAAATCCTTGCAAAATCTCTCGAGAATGGGAGAAAGTCCCAGCTAAAGTTTGAAGACCTACCCTGAGCGTTCTCTCTTATAGTCCTCAATAACCTTATTGAGTATGTCTGCCTTGCCTGTTTCCCGGTCAACCTGCTCTTTAGGAACTATTGCAAAGTATTCGTTCTCAGTTATGTCCAGATTTGCAGAGTCGATAAACGCAAATGGCAGGCTCGAAACCTTCTTGCCTGGCTTTTTGTAAAATATGATTGTGTGTACGACATCTTTTATAGCAGATATCACTCTATCACTTATCATATTTGGATCGTCAACTAGCAATACATCTCCATCGCTGATATTCAATACTTTCTTCTCAAACTCTACACTGCCAAGGTTGTCAAGCTTCTTCAGCAGGACCTTCCCGCTTAAGTTAGAAAGAAACTTATGAAGCTTGGTTATCTCTGACTTGAGCACATCAATCTCGGTGTCTTTTGAGCTAATCTCCCTTTCAAGCGAGAAAAATCTTTTTTCGCGCTGCCTGAGCAGCTTGTTGAATGTCTTCTCATAAGGCAGTTTCTTCTCTTTCGGCTTCTCAACGTTCTTTGCTTCTTCTCTTACTCTTCGGTTCTGCTGCCTGATGAGATAATTCTCCTTTTCAACATTTTTCAGCTTCGTATAAATCCTGAGAAAATCCTTCTCCTCGAACCTTCGCTCATTCATTGCTTTTGAGATTATTCTTGACTCTTCCTCATCGGGCTTCTCAAGAAGTTCTGCTGCAATCCTTATGCTCATTCCTTTTGAAACTACAAGTTGGATAAGCCTGTTGGATATAGCCTGCTTGCCGTAGTTAGTTATGAAGTCATCCAGCTTCTTCAATAACGGCTTAAGCCTCTTTAGCGAGAACAATGCAGCTGCCAAGGCATCCATCTGATGGTCATCTCCTGAACCAAGCCCCCGTGTAAGGTCTGCCTTATCCGAAGACTTGAGGTCCTCATCAGGGGATATAATCCTTGCGCCAAGCGCAGCTGAGAACTTTTCGACAAAAGAAGGAACTTTAGCCTTGTCTGTGCCAACAACCAAGACAAGCCCGAACTTAACGACCTTGGAAACAAGGGAGTCAAAGTCAAGATGCTTTTCCGAGCATATGGAAACAATATTACCCTTCAGGTCAATAAGGGCATAGCCGACTGTGGTGCCTGGGTCAATTCCTGCAATAAGCAATTTCTTATCCATCTTAGGGTGCTAAGCATGAGAGATTTAAAATCTTTTCTGTTACTCACTTTTGATAAGCATAAAGTTTATAAGTATATACTCATTTCGGATTTATATGGTATATGAATATCTCGATATGCTGATGCATATCGCAAAAAAAGCAGGTGTGTTCAAGACATTGGAGACCTCGACAATCCAGATAGCAAAAGAGCTGAATATTTCGCAACAGACGGTGAGCAGGAAGTTGAGAGATATGGAAAGTCTTGGGCTGATTAAGAGAACAGCCACGCAAAAAGGCTTGTCAGTGCAGCTTGACGCTCATGGCAGGGGGTTCCTTAAGCAGCACTTTGCTGAACTAAGTGGAGTATTTGCAGAGAAAGAGGAGATAGCAGGCACAATTACAAAAGGTATCGGAGAAGGCAGGTATTATGTCAGCCTTCCAGGATACCAAAAACAGTTCGAGGAAAAGCTTGGCTTGAAGGCCTATCCTGGGACATTAAATGTCAAGGTAAAGATGCCTGAGTCCCTGGAATTCATAAGCAGCCTTGAGCCGATAATGATTGACGGGTTTGAGACCAAAGACCGCACATTCGGTAAGTTAACTGCATATAAAATCAGGATACACAATATAGATGCTGCAATCATAGTGCCTGAAAGGACAAGGCATGAGCAGGAAATACTCGAGATAATAGCTCCTGTAAGCCTTAAGCAAAAGCTGAAGCTGAAGGACAATTCAGGATTAAAGATACAGAAGTAACAATAGATAGTTTAGATGAAATTCCTTTATCGTG
>CAYUUH010000041.1:0-6248 GCA_964447855.1 uncultured Methanosarcinales archaeon
AGGCTTTCTTCATGAACAGTCTTTTCTTCAGTAAACCCGCACTCAGGGCAGGTATATTCTTTAGCCCTTATCTTTGCGCTTCCAGTCTTAGAGTCAACGGGCTTTCCCATCTTTGCCTTGTGGCACTTAGGGCACTCCTTGCGATATACCCAGGCTATTACTTTTCCGTTTCCTACAGCCCTTCTTGTAAAATACACCAAATTATCCATTGATTCTGGTTCTGTTACCACATTAATCACCTTTATTCTTATTCCAGCCTTTTAACTTCAATGCTAACTGCCTTTGCCTTTACCCTTATATACCTTGGGCAAAGCGTAAACTCGAGCTTGTTTCTTTCGCAGTACTTTATAATCTTTTCTTTTTCTTCTTCATTATTAAATTTTACTATGACATTTATGCCTTCTCTGCCTTTATGGATGATATCCAAATCCTTAAGGTCGTTTTTTACTTTTTTATTAATCCTGTCAAATAATTGATACCTTTCTTTCAGCGACTCAAGCTTCTCAAGCAGCCTTGAATAATAATCTTCTTCAAAGCTGGAGCTGGTAAAAACATCCTCTGACTCGTCGAAAAACTCCTTTTTCCGTGCAGAAACAAATCCCCCATAGCCAAGGTTGACTGGCTTCGCCTCTCCAAAGCTGCACACTTGGAAATCGCAATAATCTCCATAATCATACTTGCCGATGCATCCTGTAACATCAAGGATAACAATACAGCTATTCTTGCTGCAAACAGAATAGATTTCCTTAACATCCTGCTCTGCAAAATAACCTGCAGGCGTGGAATATATAAGGCAATTAGCATCCTTTGACTTTTCCTTGAGCTCATTGACATCAATCAGCCCGTAATCAGTCTTAATCGGAACAACATTGAGCTCAAGCTGCTCAGGGTATTTCTTGTAAGTAAACCACCCTCCTTGGTCAGGAACAAGTACATTCTTCCTGCGGTTAAGCTCTTTGGCGCAGTAAAGCGCAGTAAATATAGCAGTATTTCCTCTTGAGGTGAGCCTTACAAACTCATGGCCGCTAAGCTTTTTGAGCAATTCAACTATCTTGTCTTTCATAGGTAAAGAATTAATAAAACAATATTAAAAAGCTTATTCTTTTAGCAGGTCAATAGGCTTCTTTTCGTCTTCCTGCACAAACACGAATCTTTTAATCCTGGACTTAAGCCTGTTGTCAACATACTTTTCTCCAACAAGTGATGCTGCAAGTTTCTTGTATTCCACTGCAACATCCCTCTTAGGGTCTTTTATCGATGCAGGAGTCATTTGTGACAGAGCCTCCAGAACCCTTACATCATCAGGCACAACGCCTATCACAGGAACGCCTGCAGCGTCTTCAATATCCTTGGGGTTAAGCTCAAACTTCTTGTTTCTGCTTTTGTTGACTATAATCCCCTTTATAGGCGTCCTTTTCCTTTTTGCAACCTTCACAGCGTGCATTGTGCAGCTTAGTGTAGGATAATCAGGGCTTGACACAACAACAAGCTCGTCTGACGCAATCATCGTTGAAAGAATCTCCTCATTAAGCGCAGGCGACGAGTCAAGCAATATAACATCATAGAACTTCTTTAAGTCCTTAATCTTGCTCTTAAGCTTGAATGCATTTACTTTTCGTCCCGCAAGGGCTGCCGGGATTATATGGAAGCCAAGTTCATGCGTATGGATTGCCTGGCTTGCGTGAATCTTGTCAAGCAGCACATCATGGAGACTTGCCTCTGGATTTACAATCCCAAGATGCAGCCCAAGGTTTGGCGCAGAATAATTTGCATCCACAAGAAGCACTTTTTTTCCGAATTCCTTGGCAAGAACTGCTCCAAGGTTTGCAACAGTTGTTGTCTTTCCAACCCCACCTTTTATTGCAATAACACCTACAACTTTACCGCTCATCTTAACACCTCTTCAACCTCGATATGGTCTTTATTTGCATGTATCCTATTCTTAAACTGCTCCTGTTTGCTTACCACGATATGCTCAAGAGCATTATCTTTCTTTTTCTCTTTTGGAGCATAAGCCTTTTTCAGCCCGTTAAGAACATCATCTTTAGTTTTAATTTTGATTGGCTCTGGTTCTATCTTAGGATTCTCTTTCTCTTCAACAGGTTCAGGCTCAATATTATCCTGAGGCTCATCCTCTTCTTCTTTTTTGTCATAATCCCCCTTCATATAGAACATCACTAAAGGTTTTTTGTCTTTTTTAGCTTCTTTTTTCACTTTAGGAGTTTCTGGTTCTGTATTAGATGACTTATTAGTGTCCTCTTCTCTTTTATAATCTCTGATAATCGGCTTTATGTTTTTCAGCTTGTCCATCTTGTACGCCTCTTTTAGTCCTGTAATAATCTGTTTTTCGTTCTTTGGTTTCTCTTCAGCCTCTTGATAGTCATCTAGGGCTCTCTCTTCACGTCTTTCTTCTTTTTTTGGCTCTTCTTTAGCTTGCGATTTTTCATTTTTAGGTTCTTCTTTATGTTCAGTTTCTTTCTTAGGAACCTCTTCATTTGACCCTTCCTTAACTGGCTCTTGCTTCTTTTCATTTTCTTTATCTAGCTTAAGGTCTTTTTTAGGAGCGTCTTGATTGGGTTCTTCTTTTTTGATTGGTTTCGGCATGCTCCAAATCTGCTTTGGAACTACCTGGAAAAGATATTCCTTGGCTGTTTTCCTGCGCTTTGGCTCTGGCTTGTGCTCTACCTTAGGTTTATAATGCGGAACCTCAGGTTTGGCTTTTGGATGAACAGCCTCTTCTTTAGGCTTATCAGCATGCGGTGTTTCTTTATGATGATGTTCTGGCTTATGTTCTGATTTCCTGCGCTTAAACAGCCTTCGTTTCTTAGGTTCAGGCTTTTCTTCAGGCTCTTCCTCAAGTTCGTCTTTAGCCTCTTTGACCTCACTTTTCACGATAAATCCATGCTCACGAAGCTTTTTCACATCAGAGTGCGTTACTTTATGCTCTTTCATAGGCTTGAATGAATAAGCTAGGAGGAAAATAAATTCAAGTCCAAGCACAGTAATTGCAACAGTGCATCCTAGGAGGAGCCTGCTTACTATTGGAAGCAGGACTATTACCCATGCCATAATCTGAGTGTGTTCTTCCTTGAGTTTTCTTCTGACTGAGCCGAACAAGATTGAGTAAAGGAATAACAGTATTATTGACGCTCCAATCAAGCTCATGTATGGGGCTCTGCATATGTTTATAGTTCCAGATGGAGCTAATAACGGAGCAGCTAGCTCTGAGCATTCATTGGTTATACATTCATATCCAGGCCCGCAGTCATAGTCATCAAAGCATTCAAGGCATGGAGGGCATTGTCCTCCGCAGTCAACTCCTTCTTCATCCTGATTCTGGATGCCGTCTTCACAGGAGCTAGTATACGAGCAATCTCTCTCTGTTATAGGCGCAACTCCAAATGAGTCTGGGCATGTTCCCGTGTTTCTGCAAACTCTTTTCTGAATTCCTTCAGCAGAACAATCTCCCCAGATTTCACACTGCCAGTCAACAATACAGCCTCTAGAAGGCCTTACTACTATATTATCCTCATCTGCTTCCTGCGCAGCAGCCTGTGCCGGAGCAATCTCAGCTATAGAGAACCCAGAGAAGCTGTTGACGCTTACTGTAAACAAGTCAGATCCAGTATCCTGCGAAGCACTTACCTCAGCAAAGCTCCCAAGGCAGACTCTGTTTGTGAAATCCCAGTTGTCGCACTTGTAAACCCTTAGCATGCTTTCATCACTATAGTTTGCACCAGCATAAGACAATGTTACACCAGCATAATTAAATGTAAATGTAGAGTAAATTCCATAAGAAACAATATACCCTTCAACAGGTGATGGCAATTTGTCAAATCCAATTGTTTTGTTGGCATTAAGCGAAATATTTACCCTGTTCAGCCTTACTGTTAAGTTGGTTGAGGAAGATTCAAACTCTAGGTCATAAATGTAATTAGGTTCTTGCTCGTTGAAGTTTCCATTTATCGACTGTTCATCTATCTTCTCGTTTGTCCCTGGGAAGAAAATCTTAAACAGGACGCTAAGACTTCCAAATTCTTTGTCTACTACATTTAGTGTGAAGTTTATAGCATCCCCTACAACAAAATAATCTTCTTGAGTAACTTCATTTCCTGATGTGTCATTTGCTATTATTGTAACATTATGCCTTCCTGTAATCTTTGTAGTGTAGTTTACTGGAAGAGAATAAGATACTACTGTGCTGTTTGGAAGAGTTATATTGACATACAAATCATCAACGGCAAAGTCATCAGTAACATTAGCTGAGATTAACTCCCCTCTTCCGTTTATTACTGATTTAGGACTCACAGAGTATCCTGTTATTTGAGGATTAGTAACATCTGCAGGAGTAAATGAAGTATAATTTACCCAAGTAGTGTTCCTGTTTCCTGCGACGTCAACAGTTATAGTAGAGATTGTATGGTTTGTTGCAGGAGTAAATCCAGTTGCATTGTAATACTCTGAAGAAGAGTTTCCCACAAACGCTCCGTCAACATAAATCTCAGTATGGTCAAAATCAGAATCACTTGGATTATTCCATGTCCAGTATATCCAGGAGTATCCAGAGGAAGACTTACTCAATCCAGTTATTGTTGCAGGAGGGATTGAGTTCTGCACTATTATGTACAAAGTCTCTTCACTTGAAGTATAATTATCGCTTCCAAGATACACAGCTGTAATGTTGTAGGTTGAATAGTTATCATAACTCTTCGTACTTGATAATGGGCTTGTACCTATATTTAGAAGAGTTCCATTTTCATATATTCTCAACGAACCAGAGCTTGGAACAATAAGGCTTGCATTTATTATAATAGATTGAGTCTGATTTATTGTCTTATCATTGCTTTCTCCGTTAAGCGTTAAGTTTATTGAAGATGCTTTCTTATTGATAATATAAATCGATGAGTCATCTGCTGAAGTATAATTCTGTGTTGCAGAAACAGTGCAATTATAGGAATAATTGCCTGCACCCAGAACAACAAGCTCATTGTTTTCAGATGTAACATCTGTTCCATCTCTGTAAAGTACTTCACTTGCTTCAGGACTGTTGCATGAGCATGAAGCATTGATTGATGTTTCATAATTTTGAGGTGATGATGGGCTAAATGTCAATGAACAGCTAACACTTGCTTTATCCACAACATAAGTCTGCTGAGTTGTCTGATTCTTGTTTCCAGAAGAGTCATTAGCATACATCCTCCAATAGTAAGTTCCTGCGCTTAAGTCAGAGTATCCATAATAATATTCAGTGCTTACATTGTCTACGCTATAATTAGCAAATGCTCCGTTAAAGTCATGCTCTATAATCACAGTATCTGTCAGATAGTTATCTGTCCAGGTTACATTGAACTGGTATGATTGCCCTGGACTGTATGTTGCAGGGCTTGCTGGATTAGCAGTTATTCCAGAATAAACTGGAGCTCCAATATCTGTTACACTAAAATAAACCTTTTCAGAGTTATTCAGATTATTAGTGGTATCATTTGCAACAATCTGTATTGTGTAAGAGTCAACATAATTTGTGTTTGTGAAGTTTCCTTGGTAAGTAATATTATTACTCTGCAGAACCATGTTAATTAAAACATACACACTGTCCCAGCTGACATTAGCTATTACTTTGCTTACTTGTGTTTCATCAGTTACATTTGCATAAATCTCTACCTTGCTTCCTAAGTCATAGATAGAATTTGCAATGAAAACACTTGTAACTTGGGGTTTAGTTACATCATTTACAGTGAATGTTGTTTTCTCAGAATCATTCCAATTGTTATAGTTGTCTTTTGCCCTTATCGTAGTATTATATACTCCTGCTGGATTTGATGATGTGCTTGTTAATAAATAATACCAGATATCTCCATTCTGGTTCATTGAGTAATCAGATACACTTCCAAGCGGATTAGTTACTCTTGCCCAAACTTCAGCAAGGCCGTTTAAGTCAGTTACATTTGCGGTTATGTTTGTTGACTGTCCTTGGTCTATTGCTCCAGGACTTGCGCTAACATCCACAACAGATGGAGGCGTTGGGTCAGTATAATTGCAGCTTCCTGCCTGATATTCAAAGAATGTGCTGTTGCTTACTTCTCCGCAACTATTGGAGTCATACTGCGTCCTGTTTCTGGCTTGGTCTATTGTATTATTAGCATAACATGAGCTGATATTATACCAGCTAGTCCATGAAGTATTGACCATATTAGGCGTACAGTAGTCACAGCTCTGATTCTGCTGCTCAAAGAAAGTGCTATTGCTTA
>CAYUUH010000041.1:6348-8106 GCA_964447855.1 uncultured Methanosarcinales archaeon
TTATATTCGTCCACTCGTTCCATGATGTGTTGACCATATTAGGTGTGCAATAATCGCAGCTCTGGTTCTGCTGCTCAAAGAAAGTTGTATTGCTCACTCCCTGACAGTTGTTCGAATCATACTGAGTCAGGTTTCTTTCTTCAGTATAATAATCTCCAGGAAGACAAGATGTAATATTGTACCAAGATGTCCATGAAGTATTGACTAAATTTGAAGCACAAACTATATTGATTGAATGAGTATCATTCCCACAATATAGTTCTGTAGTTTCATTTTCACAGCTTTTTACTGTAAGGTTATAAGCTCCATACGCAACATTGGAACTATTCCAACTGTATGTAGATATATTATCAGCTAAATTAGCTGCAATCTCAATCTTAGTTCCATTATTTAGGGAAATGTTTGTAATGTATCTGTCTCCATTTGATTCTGCAGTTGTCCATTGTATTGATACGATTCCGCTTAAATTAGAATCAAATTCAGGAGAGATAATGTTGACTATGGGTGGCAGATTAAAGTCTAGAATGTTCCAGGTCATTACCTGTTCAGAAGAATTAGTTAAGTTGCCAAGAGTATTGTTTGCCTGCACTTTGAATATTATCTGTGTGCTGTTTGAGTCAACTGAATCGTAGAACCAATTGATATTCAGCTCTGTTTCATATCCATCTGAAAGATTTACATAGCTTGCACCATTATCAGTGCTTATGCTTGTTCTTATTGTGCCATTCCCTGTGTACTTAGCAGTTTTCATAGAATAGTACTTGTTTGACTGCGTGTCTGAAGTTATTAAGGCATATTTTATATCTCCTAACTCACTTGTTAGGTTATTTGCAAACAGTGCCCTAAATTTAGTCCCGTCATCTTGCAGCTCGTTTGGAAGCTTACTTGCAACAAGCCGACACTCTGGGGAAAGAGAAGGGACTCCTGTGCTATATGTGGAGTTGCACAAATAAGCAACTATAGCTTGAGTAGGAGTCAGGCCTAGTGCAGCATTAGTTCTAAAATCAAGCTTGTAGTCATCAGCATCATTCGGAATAACCCCCATATCCAACTCTATTTTCCATACATGGTCTTTTACTATCCTTTCATTAGTTCCTGACTGCCATTTTACATCAGAGAAATTATAGGGGTAGTGTTTCCAGACATTTGGGTTATAGTGTTCATCTAGTTCACAGCTGTAATATCTGTATGTTGAGTTTCCCGAATAAGAGCAACTTATCCTATCTCCTTGATTCCCATTAACCGCATCAAATGTACTGCTTACAGTTCCATTTCTAAATCTCACAAATTGAGGATAAGAATAGCATGTTGAGCTTTGCCTGTTTCCAAGGGCACAAGCGTTTGTTCCGTTTGCTGTATAGAACAAATCAATATCTCCAAATATTCCTGAGTCATCAACTACTGTAAAATTGATGACCATATATTCTATGGCCCGTAAGTTAGTTATGTTAAAAGACGCTTTCTTTCCGATAATACCTCTAGAACTATTGAGGGAATAGAAAGTAATGTTAAGTCCTTCCAGTGGAGGAGCATCGTGTATATAATCAAACTCCAGGTAAGAATCTTTATCATCATCAGCGTTAACAATTTTTAAGTCAAATATATCATTTGGCGAACTTAACTCTGAAACTTCAATATCATACATCCCTTCTCCAATTATGACTGGAGTTGAACCAACAAGATTAGGAGTTCCTTCTTCATAGATTTCAACCAAAGTGTTTAATCCTTGGACATTCCTCACATAAACATTAATCACAT
>CAYUUH010000042.1:0-3981 GCA_964447855.1 uncultured Methanosarcinales archaeon
CCTTATTCTTCTTTCCAAAGTTGGCAAGCACGAAATTAGCCTTTGTAGGATAATATATTATCTTGAGATTATCAAGCCACCTAAGGAAGTATTCCCTTGCAACCTCAATTTCCCTTACATATTTGTCAACGCACCAGATATCATCAAGAGCAGCAGACCCGGCAATAACAGCAAGCGAGTTAACACTGTATGGCGAGTTTGCCTTAAGCAGATTCTTTGCATTCTTCTCGTTTGTTATAGCATAGCCCAGCCTTAAGCCGCCAAGGCCAAATGCCTTTGAGAACGTCTGTATCACAATCAGGTTTTCATATTTTTTTATGAGGCCCTTATAGCTGTTCTTAAAAAACTGGAAATAAGCCTCATCAAGAAGGACGATAGCGTTCTTTGCCTTCTCTATAATTCTGATTATATCCTTTTTAGGAATCTCAGTCCCAGTAGGGCTGTTTGGATTAACCAGAACAACTATCTTTGTTTTTTTAGTCACTGATTTAATGATTTTTTCAGTTGGAAATGATAAGTCCGAGTTGTAAAGAACCTCTGTAACCTTTGCTCCAGCAAGCTCAGAGTAAAACCTGAACATCGGGAAGGTTGGCACAGGAACAACTATCTCGTCACCAGGCTCAAGGTAAGTGTCTGCAACTAATTTAATAGCTTCGTCAGTTGCATTCGTAAGCACAAGCTCAGTAGGCTTTATCTGAAGATAATCTGCAAGCTTCTTCTTGAACTTAACATACTCAGGATAGGCGCTTATCTCGTCTTTGCCTGCTTTTTTTAGGGCTGTAATTACTTTCTTGCTCGGCCCTACAGTATTTTCGTTAAAGTCAAGCCTAAGCATGCCTCGCCTTCCTTCAAGCGGAGGGTTATACGATTTCATATTCTGCACTGACTTCCTTGGCTGTATCATTTTAATCTTCTCTCAGCTGATTTCTTGTGCGCTTCTAAGCCTTCAGCATCAGCTATTGCTGAAATTACACTGATTAATGACTGCAATCCGGTCTTACTGAGCTTTTGTATTGTAGGCATCTTGACAAAGTCCAAGACTGATAAGCCTGCGCGCGCCTTCGCAAAGCCTTTTGTCGGCAAAACATGGTTAGGCCCTGAGCAATAATCCCCTGCCGCTTCAACACTATACTCTCCGATAAATACGGCTCCTGCATTTTTAACCTTGCCAAGCCATTTCTCATCCTCAATCTCCAAGTGTTCAGGCGCTAAATCATTTACAATATCAAAAGCTTCATCAATATTCCTGGCAATTATGATAGCACCATACTTATCAAGCGATTCTTCAGCTATCTCTTTTGTTTTTAATTCGTTTAATTGAATTTCAAGTTGTTTTTTTACATCTGATGATAACTTTTTATTGGTTGTAACTAAAATAGCTGAAGCAAGTTTATCGTGCTCTGCCTGGCTCAGCATATCTGCAGCAATAAACTCAGCGTTTCCGTTTTCAGAGACAATCATTATCTCAGAAGGGCCTGCAATAAAGTCTATTCCAACATCGCCATAAACTAGCTTTTTTGCAGCTGTGACATATATATTTCCTGGCCCGACAATCTTATCAACTTTCATGATGGATTCAGTGCCATAAGCCATAGCAGCTATTGCCTGTGCTCCTCCGACCTTATAAATCTCAGAAGCCCCTGCAATGTCAGCAGCAACAAGTATAACTTCATTTCCTTTTCCAGGAGGGCTGCACACTACAATACGCTTAACTCCGGCAACCTTTGCTGGAATAACAGCCATCAATACAGAAGAAGGCAGTGGGAATAAGCCGCAAGGAACATAGCATCCGACACTGTCCAAAGGCCTGACAATCTGGCCAACTGTAATTCCTTTCTCGACTTCTTTGCTCCATTCTTTAGGCAGCTGAAGCCTTGCATACATTTCAATGTTCTTTGCTGCTTTCTTTAGGGCTTCAACTGTTTTCTTATCAACTGAAGAATAAGCTTTCTTTATTTCTTCGTTTGTGACTTTTATTGTTTTTTTGTCTAACTGAATCTTGTCAAACTTCTTGGTGTACTCAAACAATGCCTTATCCCCATTGGTTTTGAGGTCATTGACTATTGGCAAAACTAGGTTAAGCACAACATCAAGGTTACCACTAGCTCTTTTCTTTATCTCCTGCACTTTTCCCTTGTCCTTTGCTTCAATAGTCTGAATCATATTATTATCTTGTTTAATGGGTACTCTACAATACCCTGTGCTCCTGCATCCTTTAGCTTAGGTATAAGGTCCCTTACAATCTTCTCTTCAATGATTGTGTTAACATCTACCCATTCTTTATCGCTAAGCTCAGATATGGTAGGGTTCTGGAGGGACGGAAGCACCTTAAGCAGGGAATCAAGGTCTTTTTTTCTGACATTCATCATAAGTCCAACCTTTTGCTGTGCTGCAATTGCCCCAAGCAGAAGCATCGAGATAGTTTCAATCTTCTTTTTCTTCCATTCGTCCTTGAAAGCATCTTTGTTTGCGATAAACTTAGTGTTAGACTCAAGGACAACATCGACAATCCTTAAGTTGTTTGCACGAAGCGAAGAGCCCGTTTCAGTGACTTCTACAATAGCATCTGCAAGCTTTGGAGGCTTAACTTCTGTTGCTCCCCAGGAAAACTCAACCTCTGCCTCAACTCCGTTTTTCTTAAGGTATTGCTTTGTCAGCCCGACAGCCTCAGTTGCAATCCTCTTTCCCTTCAAATCTTTGACCGTCTTGACCTTGCTGTCATTTGGAACAGCCAGGACCCACTTTACCTTGCCTAGGCCAGTTTTGGAATATATCATGTCTGCAACTTCCTGGACATCTGCCTTGTTTTCCATAATCCAGTCCTTGCCAGTTATGCCTGCGTCAAGCACGCCATCTTCAACATATCTTGCCATCTCCTGCGCACGGATAAGCATGCACTCTATCTCAGCATCATCTATATCTGGGTAATAAGAACGGTCAGAAACCCGAATATTATATCCTGCCTTCTTAAACAGGCCAACCGTAGTTTCCTGCAGGCTGCCTTTTGGAATTCCAAGCTTTAATGTTTTCATTTTTTGTAAACCTCCTTAGGATCAAAAACCCTTTTTCCTATAACTTTTAATTTTCCATCTTCAACTTTTCTGAAAAAGCATGACTCATATCCTTCATGGCACGCCGCATTTCCAATCTGCTCTACCTTAAGGAGCACTGTATCCTCATCACAGTCAACAAATATCTCCTTGACTTTCTGCACATTGCCTGACTCTTCTCCCTTGCGCCAAAGCTTATTCCTTGACCTGCTGTAATAAACAGCCTTGCCTGTCTTTAATGTCTCATTCCAGGCCTCTTCATTCATATATGCCATCATCAGCACTTTGCCTGTTTTCCAGTCCTGCGCTATTGCAGGCACCATTCCGTTCTGTTTTTCAAATTCTAGTTTCATATATAACCACCATAATAGTGGAAAGCTTGGCTTATTAATTAATTTTACCCGCACTATTGCGGTGATAGATAATTATTTTAACAAAAACCCGCACTATTGCGGTATCTCATCCTTTACATTGCGGATTAAGTCAGGCATCACCTTTTTTTCTGCTCTTCTTAAATGCTCCCTGAAAGTGGACAGGCTTACCTTCATCAGCTTTGCCAATTCTTTTAATTCAATCTTTCTGGGATAATCATAATATCCGTTCTTGAATGCAAGCTCAAGCGCATGCTTCTGATTCTTAGAGAGGAACGGCATGACTTGAGGGAAATAAACCTCAGTAAGCTTGGAATCCTGCATCTTAAGGATTTTCACATCAAACTTATCTTTTTGGAGATTCAGGATAAAATCAGTAAGAAGCTCTTTTTTCCACGAGCCTATTTCCCAGTATTCATACCCTTCATGGTCTACAACAACGGGCTTTAAGAAGAACGTTTTTGGGTTGTAATGAGTTGTAGGTATCTTATCTTTAACTGGGATCTCCACCAGAAAGAACAAGGAGTTTCCAGACACTTCTAGCTCTTTTATCTTCTTGT
>CAYUUH010000042.1:3991-8002 GCA_964447855.1 uncultured Methanosarcinales archaeon
TCATTGCGTCAGCCTCGTTCCTTTCCTGGACGAGCTCTTTTATCTTCTTGTCTTTCTTCAAGTCATTAATAAACTGTTTTACATCTTCTTCTTTTCCCTGCAACGTCTCAAAGTGCAGAAAATAAGAATGTGTTTTTGTGCTATATGAGTCGATAGGAACTCCAACAGAGCTTACATTAAACTTTTTGCACCTGGTTCCAACAACACAGTCGTCGTGCTTAATCCTCAGCTTGGCAATCCACATATACCGCACTATTGCGGTTATTATATTTAAATGTTTTGATTGGATGCCTGAAGCGATTAACTAGCTAAATACATGCAAGAACAATCTAACTATTAGGATTTAGCGTCTTTTGGGAAGGGTCTATGGGGCTCGGAGAGCCATTGGTTATAAACACAGCAGCAGCTATGACTGTTGTCCACATGCCGTCTTTATTTCCCTGCGCTGATTGCGCAATATTTCTTGTCGTGAATATCTTTCCAGAGGCCTTGTACACCTGTTCCCTCTCGGCCCATGCTGTTTCTGAGTTGAATTCAATTCCTAGCGTAGTCGCAAGCATTGTTGCTGCAATATCTTCTGCATATTCTCCTGCTTTTTCATCTGTTTCTCCATGGCCGTGATGCTCAGATAAATACCCATAAGCGCCCTTGTCATTTGGCACTGCAAGCCCAACTGCTGCGGAAATAAGTCTGTTAGGCTCATTTGTCTCGCTTCTGGCCATGACGCAGTAAGTTATTTCGCCGGCCTTGAGCTCAGTGAGTCCCTGCTGCGCAGATATAATCTTGCAGTTTGGAGGCAATATGCTAGAAACATAGACTAAGTTGCACATCTCAATTCCAGCTTTCCTTAGTGCAAGCTCAAAGCTTGCCAGCCTATCTTTGTGGATTCCGACTCCCTTTGTGAAGAACACCTTTGATGGTATCATTCGTGCCTCATAATAATTATTTATATTTTGGAATCTTTTTCCAATGGTTAACTATTTATAAAACTTTCCTCTATAGCTTAATATCTTGTAAACAAGAAGAGCAGCAAGGAAATCTGGAGCCTTAAAATCTTTATGGGGGCATAGCTCAACAACATCAAATCCAACCAATTCTCTTTTTTCAATAACCTTCTTCAGCAGCTTTAGTATATCATACCACAGCAATCCTCCTGGCTCAGGAGTACCTGTAGACGGCATTATGGACGGGTCAAATACATCGAGGTCAATTGTGATATAAACTCTTTTTGAAAGCTTGGATACAACTTTGTCAACCCAGCCATTTTGCAGATTTTGTGCAAAGAACACATTCTCTTTGTTGATATTGTCAAGCTCCTCGGAACCCATGCTTCTTATTCCAACTTGCACTATATTACTGCATACTTCCTTGGCCCGGGCCATAACACATCCATGGTTATACCTCGAGCCGTAGTACTCGTCTCTAAAGTCCGAATGGGCATCAAGCTGCAAAACAGAAATATCCTTGAACTTTTCAGCATGCGCCTTGATTGCGCCGATGCTTACAGAATGCTCCCCGCCTATCACCACAGTGAACTTTCCACTGTCAAGATGGGTCTTGATTCTTTTCCTGACTGAATCAACCATCTTTTCAGGGCTCAGGTTATCATTAACAGGCAGATCTGTGAATATTCCTTCATTGTATACTTCAAGGTCTGTTTCGATGTCATAAAGCTCCATCTTTGTAGAGGCTTCTATTATCGCCTGAGGACCATTATCTGCGCCTTTTATCCAGGTGCTTGTCCCATCATAAGGAACAGGAACTATCACTATCTTTGACTTGTTGTAGTCTTCTTCTGGAGCGGCACAGTAATTTTGCTTTTTCATTCTAGATATAACTAAAGAGTCAATTCATATATAAGGTTTTCCCAATAATCTACTTAGAGTTAAGGTTTATATGGACTACCTTTGCAGGCGGAAAACCATTGAAAAATGTTGATGACGCATGCGAGTAAGCTCCTATGTTCTCTGCGTAAACCAAGTCATGCAGTTCAAGCTCAGGAAGCTCTGCTGCAAGGGTTATTGTATCAAGCGCATCGCATGTAGGCCCGAATACCGCGCTTATCTGAGTCTCACCATCCTTGATTGCCTTAACAGGATAATTACAATGGTCAAAAATCTGGCCTGAAAATGTATGGTAAACTCCATCGTTGATATA
This sequence comes from uncultured Methanosarcinales archaeon, assembly GCA_964447855.1. Classification (GTDB taxonomy): domain Archaea; phylum Nanobdellota; class Nanobdellia; order Woesearchaeales; family JAHWIC01; genus JAHWIC01. Next base: position 6,149 of record CAYUUH010000042.1, read on the forward strand.
ATAGCATGGCTTTCCGTCCCTTTCTGCCTTTCCAACTACCTTAGCAACAGCAGTGCATGCAGTGGCTATCATAAACCTGCCAGGCTCTGCAAGAATCTCCATTCCAGGAGGGAACATCCTCTTTATCTCTGTATTGAGCTTCCTTGCAAGCGTCTTGAATGCCTTGACCTTGCGGTCATACTTGACCGGAAATCCTCCGCCAATGTCAAGAATATTTATCTTCTTCCCAAGCCTTGACTCAACTTCTTTGATTATGTTTGAAGCAAGACTTAGAGCCTGGAAGCTAAGGCCTTCAACAACAAGGCCGACCTTGAATGCTTCCTCAATCAGGTCAACAGCCTCTCCCGGATGTGCTCCGAACTTGGAGCTGAGCTCCACCATAGAGCCGGTATTTGGGACGCGAATCCTGAGGCATAGGCCTGCGTGAGGCGCATGCTCCTTGATTTTCTTGAGTTCCTGAATATTATCATAAGTCACAAGTGGCTTATATTGGTCAAGGGCCTGCAGCGTCTCTACAGGCTTGATGGTGTTAGCGTAGATTATCTTGTCCCATATCCAGTCCTGCCTCTCTTTCTCAGGCATATCTTTTATATTTTCATGGACAAGCAGGAACTCAGGCATAGATGCTACATCAAAGCTTGCTCCCTGCTCATAAAGAGTCTTGATTATCATCTTATTCGGATTTGCTTTTACGGCATAATATGCCTGTACATTAGGAAGATTTTCCTTAAACTCACGGTAATTCTCTCTTATTTTTTCATGGTCTATGATAAATATTGGAGTCCCATATTTATCCGCAAGCTTCTTCATGGCTTCCTTGTCAAGTGTTACTTTTTCCTTTACTATTACTTCTTCCATTTTAGCTCCTCTTATGGTGAAAAATAAAAATTTTTGAACTGCCAAGGGTCAGATTCGTCAGGTTTTATCAAAGACGGATTATTTGAGAACAGTATCTGTCTGCTCTTCAAGGGAGTCCAGTCATAAGGCTCTGAGATTACTTTGCCAAGATAAGGCTTTGCAACATTAAGCACATAATCATGGGGCAAATCATCCGGAACACAGACTCCTTTATCTGGATGTTCTATCATCCACATTATTGCTCCAAGGGTTCCTGCTGCAACCTGGATAGTCGTGGCGTTCTGGCCAGGCACAAGCTTTGCTGCCTCATGGATTGAAAGGTCAGAGCCAGTCCACCATGAGTTATACTTATGCCCCATCAATAATGCACCCAGAATATCTGAGCCTGCAATTATCTCTGTGTCATCATAGATATGCTGCTTGTCAGCAAGCCTATAATTCATCCCCCTAAGTTCGTGGAGTGATGCTATTGCTGCATCGCACGGGTTATAAGCATAATGAACAGTGGGCCTGTAGATTGGCTTTCCGTCCTTATGCACAGTAAGCTTTTCAGATATAGTAAACGCCTCTCCATGTCTTATCACCATGCCTATTATTTCATGGTCAGGCGGCACAAAAGAATAAACCCATGTGTTTATTCCTGACTGCTGGAGGAATATCTGGTTCTTAGGCCCGACTTCCGGCTTGACAGCAGATAAAGGCATCCATTTCTCATGAGTGCCCCATCCCATCTCTGCAGGGCCTATGCCCTCTTCATGAAAGCCAGCTACACTCCAGGTGTTTACAAATATGTTGGGCTCTTTTGGCTTGTCGCTTATCTGGGTGTCTCTTTCGGAGCAGTGGATGACTTTAACATTAAGCTTCATAGCCAGATTAGGGAAATCAGAACTGGAAATAAATTTCTTGAGCTCATCTGCCTCCTGCTGGCTTACTTTCTTGTCTTTTATCAGCCTGTTTGCAATATCGATAAGACCTTGCTTGACAAAATGAGATATA
>CAYUUH010000043.1:0-7982 GCA_964447855.1 uncultured Methanosarcinales archaeon
TTATTTCCGATTAAAACTGCCTGTGTGCAGTAGGGCATCTTCTTTGTAAGCCCTGCAGCAGCTCCCTGCCCAAGCCATTCGCTCTTTCCTAGGTCGCACTTGAACCTTCCGCATGCAAGCTGCAGCTCAACATCTCCAATGGGTTCCTGTGTTGCCTTGTCAGCTGTGTAGATTGTTATCTCATTTCTTGTGTCCTGGCAGAACTCTTCTGAGTCTGTTTTCTCTGTGCCCTCCATTATAGAGTAGCCAAAGCTCTGCCTGTATGGCTGGTTGTGGTTTACAGAAACCTTGAATGGGAACCTGAACCTCAGCCTTTCGTGCTGAGATGTTTTCTCATCAACAATATCCACCATTACCGGATAAACAATATCATAAGTGAAGTGCCATACATGCATGCAGAAGAATGAAAGCATCTCCTGGCCTTTCTCTGCATTGCTGCTCAATATGCCGTTGCTGCTTGGCCTTGCAAATATTACCGTTGGCCATTTTTCATCATACGTGAACCCAACTTTGAAATCTTCTGCATCTTGTGCTCCAACATCCCAGATATAGTGGAAGTTATAATACGAGGTGTTGTACCTGTCTCCTCCGTATGGGCTTGGCACATATATGTTTCCGTACTTTGTGCCTTTAACCCTTATATATGGGATATTTACCCTTAGCAATGTCTGTATCTTTGATTTAACCTCATCAAGAAGCCATTTCTTAGGCTCGCATGTAAAAGCAACATCTGATATCGGGATATCAGGGTCCATTGAAATTAAGTCAACTGTCTTTTTCTCTATGAACATGTCCTGGTTTTCCCTTTCCATTATTGTCTTTGCAAGCTCATAGGCTTTTTTTAGCCTTACAGGAACATTAATCTCAAACTCTTCAATTCTCATCTTCTGGTCCTGTTTTTTAACAAGGAGAGGATAATCTACCTTTACGACAACATCATTCTCAGTGAATAAAACCTCTGTAGTTATATTCCCAAGCTCTTGAATCTCATAATCTTTCAGGTCCTGGAAATCATTAAGGCAGGTCTTAAGCTCTCCAGACACATAATCCTCAATCTCGTTTCTTATGAAAGCCTCAGTAGGGACAGCTTCTATGCCGTCATGCCACCAGTAAGGATTCATTAAGTCCCTTATAGGAGATAGTGATAAGTAGCTCATTGGATTCCCATTTATTGTTGGAGGGAACTTGACATATCCTCCATTAAACCCAATAATCTCTATTCCTCCTTTAGCTATCTGAGATATGCAGCTTTCCATAAAAGTTATGACTGGCTGCCCTTCTGTGGATATTATTGTTGCCTCTTTTTTTACAGCAGCCTTGAAGTAAGCAAACATGCTGAATGTCAGTATTATGATGAATGTCAGTATTATAAATATAGTAACCTGTCCTTTTTTCCCTGACTTCACCTCTTTTTTTGATAACATATTAAATCTGATTCTGCGTTACTACAGTTCCTGGCACCATTGTGGACTCTTCAGTTAATATTCCCGTGCCTGTTGCAGGACCGCCGTATTCAGTGATAACATTGCACAATGATTCTACTTTGTCTCCTGCAGAATCTACTTTTCTGCTGAACTCTATGCATACTTTGTTATAATTATAGTTTGAGTACTGCACAATTGCTGAACTTCCGACTCTTGAGCTGGAATTTCCCTCGTTAAGGATTATATCCGGGCTATAAAGATTTATTGTCCTGGCTCCGTAGAAGTAAATATTGAACCCAAGCTCTTCTTCGTCAGGATTGCTCACTACATAAGTGACCTTATATAAGTACTGCGTGCCTTCAGGTGACTCAACAACTGTCTTTTGGCCTTCAATATGCGCTGCAAGAGTCAGCATTCCGTCAGGAGTCTCAACATAAACTCCGCTGTCTCCAAGCCTGTTGTCAATCCATTCCCCGCATATCGTTGATGTCCAGCAGTCAGAGCCGCCCAGGATAACTGTATCGCACATGAACTCATCTACGCTGTCTCTCCATTCCTCCAAATCTTCATCTTCCATGAACAGGCTGAAGAACCTTCCTAATCCGCCTCTGGCAGCTGATTCCAGGAACTCCCAGAACTGCTGAACTTGCGCTTGTGTTCTTGTTGGAAGCTTGTCCATCCCTTGTTCAGTTCGTTTTGCGTCAACGCTTGATTTTAAAGTATCGGCGCTTAATCCTATCTTGTCCATATCTTCTTTTGAAAGAGTCTGTATCTTTCCATCTTCAAATTTATAGAACTCATAACCATTGAAGTAGACATTGGAATTATCTTTTCCAACATTTACTCCCTGAACTTGGTACATTCCTTCGAAGTTCCCGCTCTTTTCAGGGTCCATGCTTAGACTCATCGTTTTCCCGCCAGATTCAATTGTAATGGTTCTGGCTGTATTATCATACTTTGTTGTAGTCTCTTTTTTCTCACTTCCAACAACTGAGATATCTTTAATCTCTGTAATCTTTCCGTTTACTGAGGTCGTAGTTGTGTAAGACTTGCTGGCGTCTATTTTTCCGTCCTTATCTGTCGTTCCCTTTGTGATTGTGGTCTCTGTGCCTTTTACAGTAATCACCATTCCATCTTTCCAGTAGGTCCCTTCCTCAGTCCCTTTCTTTATATCGGTGAGGGTAATCCCCTGGTCTTTCAAAGCCTTGGATATTGCACCTAGATTATTCCTTGCATCTGGGCTTAGGCTTCCGATATCTTTTATATCCCCATTTGTCAGTGCCTTGTATGCAGCTGCGTCTAACTCTGCCTGTTTCTTGTCTCCTGAATATACGGTTACTTTTGAGTTCTCCTTGTCAACTTCCATCCTTCCGTCTTTGGTTGCGATTATTTTTCCATTTTCTGTGGTCAATATTGTCCCATCGCTCGATAAACTGCTGGAGTCATATGTTTTTCCGAAAAGCACAAGTTTTCCTTTATCATCTATACTTGCTCCTTGCGCGAATGATGCTGCCAATGGTATCGAAGTTCCACCTTTAGGGTTAAACTGAGATGTTCCTGAGGATAAATAACGCACATTTCCTGCAGTGCTATATCTGTATTCTTCGACAACATTATCTCCCTGTTTTCTTGTCCATGTCATGCCGTCGCTGCTCTTTGTCCAGATCCCTTCATCTCCTTTTATTTTGATCTCGTTTTCAGTAGCCCACTCAATCTTTCCCCAGTTCTTTGTAGCTACATCCACACCTAAGCTGTTAGCAATCTCAGTGGGAATATCAAGTGTTCCTGGCTTTCCTCCAATTGTGATTGGTGCAGCCACACTGTCAATAGTCTTTTCTTCAGGTTTACTTGGTATCACAGCCCCTCCTGTACTGCTACCTCCAGTTCCTGGCTTTGGAGGAATTGTGTTTATTCCTCCTTGTACAGAAGTTCCTGTAACAGCCCCTCCAGAAGTATATTTCCCATCAAGCTGATTATAATTACCTATTGCTTCTCCTTTGTCGTTGTATAATGTCAACTCAACTGCAGGAGATATTCCATCAACATATCCAACTATTTTCCCATTGTCATAAACTGGAATCCTTCCGTCTGGTCTTGGAATAGCTGGAATGCCTCCCGGCGGAGTTGTAGTGCCTGTTCCTGTTGGCTGAGCAGCTCCTCCTGGCTGTTGTACCGTCGGAGCAGCTACACCTGGCTGGGATGGAGGCGGTGTAGTTTTCTCAATTTTCTGATAATTAGTTCCCTCTTTTGCCCATGCCTTAGTGGCATCGTCAATACTAGTAATATCTGACTGTACCCATTGACCATTACTCCAATATTCTATTTTTCCACCTACATCTCTTACATATATTGTATCTCCTTCCTTAACACCCAGCTTAGTTAGACCACTAGTTGCAGTAATTGAATATTGCGCAGCTGAGCGCTTTGCAGTGTCGAACTGAGTGATTAGTGGATTAGTGGATGTTCCATAACCACTCAAATCACTAAAGACTAAGTTATCATTTGCCCAGAACCAGGGCTGGCTTCCTTCGATATCTATATCATGGAATTTTTCACTGCTTAATAATAAGGCAAGAACATCATCTCGATTATTTGTGTTTATCTGTCCAGTATATTCTGCGAAAGAAACTTCATGAGTTCCAGCCCAGTCACTCTGCCTGTTTATCCTGTATATTCCTTTTCCGTCTGGACTATTACCAGTATAAAACTCCCAACCTCCACTGCTCCCAATATACCCATTCTGTTCAATTGCTATCTTGCTGTTTATATCATCAAAACTCCAGCTTATATCATCCTCTGATGTCTCTGAGAAGAGCAGTGTGGAGGATATTGGGTCTGTTAGTGATTTAACTGTTGTACTAGGAGTTGTTGGCGCAGTGCCGCTTGGCGTTGGCGTATTTGCAGTTATCTGCCTATTTAATGCTAAGTAAGTATTGCTTAAGTCCGCAGGAGTTAAATCATCATCTTGTACTATTCCTAGTGTAAATGTCGTGGTCCAACCAGAAGTGGAACCATCAATCTCAATATCATGGAATGCGTTCTGGTCCAGATACCCTTTAAGATTGCTTGCACCTATATCTCCAAAAGCAAAGGACAACTCTCTATTTCCTGGTGGTACCCTAAGCGCTCCAATCTTCCCTGTCGGGTCTATTGCCTTATAGAAAGTATAACCATTCTCACTTTTTCCAATATACTCAGTTATGGTTATCTTTGCAATCTGTTCAGAAGTCCATGGGATGTCACTGAGGACTCCAGTCTCAGAACCATCTTTGAGAATATACTCAGCATTTACTTCCGCAATTACTGCTTCTAAAGCTATCAAAACCATCATAACTGCAAGTCCAATCTGAATTATTTTGTTTTTTACCATTCTACATTAGAGCAGTAATCGTCTTTTATCTCCCAGCTCTCCTCAAGTCCTTCAAGGTCTGTTGCAACGTCTGCAATCAGGCCAGCCATGTCATTTATCAGGCAGATTGCAGCCCCTACTCCGTTCTCGCTCTCTACCAAATATTTGCATGAATATGCCAGAGTTATGTCCAGCACACCCCATGGGCTTGACAATGCCTGCTTTATCATGCCAATCATCGCATTGAACAATCCTGTGAAAGGAAGCAGCTGGAATACTTCTCCCCACCAGTATTTGCAGCTTGCATACTCTTTATAATCTTCACATGCCTTTATAGGAAGACCCTGCTCTGCATAAGTCTGCAAGCAATCGACATACATACACTCAATCTGCCTTAGCTTGTTAAGGTTGTAAACAATTCCTGGCAGACAAAGGGTTAATGTACTGATAATAATGCTGTCTTTAGGGTTAAGTTTTCCGCTGTAAATATTAATCCCCTGTTTTGTTTCCTTATTTCCCCATGCCTGAAGCCCTGCAGTATTTCCTCCTGCAGTTGCAACCCAGTCTGCTTTTTCAAGCACTGTGCGCTGCCATTGGCCGAGTTTATAACCTATGCTTGTCTTGTCTTTTCCTCCCCAATCTTCGTCATAATACATCCTGCATGAAAAGAATTTGCAGAATTTCTGGAATGTTCCCCAGTCATCCTTATCTAGGCTGCCAAGGCCTTGCTGAGCTTTTTGGACGTTCTCCCTAGATGCCTTTATAGCAGGCTTTCCTGGTCCGGCTTCGTTCTCCACTATTCCCAGAGCCATCCCTATTGCACTCAGGCCGTTTATGAGCTTGGACAATGCATTTAGCGTGTTGCATATAGCCTCTCCATACTGCATAATCTTGTTAACATCTTCAATCCAGTCTCCAACATACCATGCAAATTCTTTTGCATCCTCAATCTTCTCTTCAACATCTTCTCCAAGCTCTCCCAGAGGCATATTGTAGAACCTGATTGGTATAGTAACATTCTCAACCTCAGGATATCTCGTTATGGCCTGGCTTATTTTAGAAACAATCCTGAGCTTGCAGTTAAACAATAGCTGGTCAATGGCCATCTCTTCTGCAGTGAGGGTGAACTTTAGGTAAGGCTCAGTGCTTCCAATCTGGTTATTGAATATTTTTGGGGCTTCCTGCAGGTATTCAGACGGGCCAGTGCATTCTTGTAGGCTGATATCAATTGTTTCTGCGCCTGAAGACTGCAAATCAACATAGCAGTAAACCCTGTGATTTACAAATGATGTTGTCTGCCTGTCAATGAGCTCTGGCGAGCAAGATACTGTATTTGTCCAGTAATCAAGGGCTGTATCAACCATCTTGTAAACCTGGATTGGAACTTCATAGTTCAGGGTATTTCCTGCAACATCAGTAAAGCTGAGCATTATAGAGTCATCAATATATCCTTCTACATCAATTGCTGAGGTTGTCCACTTGCATACGCTCGTTCCGTCTGTCTTGGTGCACTCAGTAGCAAGCACCTTGTTTGCATCCTGGATTATCGCAGAAAGGTCAGCAGAAGCTTCTTTTATTGCATTTGCCTCAGTAACTATAGCAGTTATCTCAAGTATATCAAATGTCTTTAGGTAATCATATGCAGGAAGAACTCCTCCAAGAGATTTAATATTCACATTCTTAATGACTGGCATAGTCTTGTCAACAACAACCTGCGAGTCAAACCTTTGTGCTGCATTTCCAAGCTTGTCAGCTGAGTCAGAGCCAATCCATACATTTACAGTTCCCTCCTGACCCAAGGCGACATTGTTCCAGTAGCAATATCCTGTATCGCAGTTGTTTGCGGCAATCCTCTGCGAGCCTATGTGGAGGAACATGCTTCCAGGCTCAACGCCTGCGCCAGCCTCAATTATAGCAGCTTTGAAATTGTTCCCAGTCCCTTTTCCGTAATTCACGCCGTTGAACACAACATCCGTGGTTATTCCAGTTATTATCGGGCCAGTATTATCAAACACAAAGCCCACAGGAATGCTTGTTGAAGCCACATTGCCTGCGAAATCAGATGCAGCTATGTGTGCATATTTCCTTCCGCCGCTATTAAGCTTGATATCAATATTCCACCTGCACAATGATGAGTCTCCAGCAGTTGTACATCTCGAAGGCTTCATATTAGCATAATCATACCGCTCATAATTCAGCTCAGAGAAGTCAGCCTTCACCGTATTTACGTCAAGCCCTGAGCCGCTTATGTTAACAAGAATCTCTACAGGCGCAGCCTCAACACCTACAAATGCAAGTATGTTGCCATAGATATCATTAATCTTCATACCAGCTATGATTGGAGGCGTCTTATCAACAACAAAGGACTGTTCTGCAGGGTCAGACTCCTGGTTAAACTTGTCATAAGCCCTTGCATAGACCACATGGCCGCCTTCAGGGAATGTATTTGCGCTGGCAGAGAATCCTCCAGACACAACGCAGTCATCTCCTTCATCAACTGTTATTGACTTGACAAATGATGAGTCAAAGTTGTAAAAGATTATCCTATCTATGCCTGTGCACTTGCTTGTATCGCCTCTTTTGTATGCATAATCTTCCACAGAGTAGGTGAATGTGACATTTCCTGAAGAGCTCATCTTTGGAAGCACGCTGAAGAATTCAACCTCAGGCTTCTGGCTGTCTACAGTGACAGTCACACTTTTGCTTGCGACCATATTGCCATTATCATCATAAAGCCCTATCGGAATCCTGTTTAGGCTTCTGAAGCTTATCTCCCCTGCTTCAGGAACTCTCACGCTGCACACATATCCTCCAACTCCTGAACTGCAGGTGCTGAACTCAGTGAAAGCATCGATAATCTTTACCTGATTAGGGCTTATTCCGTTTGTGTCATCATCAATCACAACAGTTGCCTCAAAGTCAATTGCATCCCTGCTTCTGATATATCCTTCTATACCGTCCTGGCCCTTAACTTTCACAGTCTTTATTCCTGCATATGCCATAGCATAAGCTGAGTAGACAGGCAGCATTATGATTAGGCTGCACATGAAAACCGACATTAGCTTTAGTGTTTTACTCGACATTTTCAAAACTTGGCCTCAACCTGTCTGCATATGTAGCTGAGTATTCCTCAACCATGTCTATTTGGTTTAAATCTTCAACAACTCTTTGTGATTCAGGTATTCCTGTTAGGTATGGGTTCACAACAT
>CAYUUH010000044.1:0-7965 GCA_964447855.1 uncultured Methanosarcinales archaeon
AAAAATATTCCATTGCCCACTGCTGCAAGGTCTCTTAGGAAATCTCGGTTTGAGTTCTCTCCCACACCCACAGTATAAATCCTTATACCTCTGGCCCTTAAGGACTCTGCATAACTCAATGACTCTTCCTTAAGCTGAGTCATTCCGTCAGATATAACTACAATATACTTGCTTCCCCTCGCTTCAGTAAGTATAAGGTCTGACTTCTGCAGGCCTGCAAGGATTACTGTGCCGCCAATATCCCTTAATGCCATTATCCTTGAAGTAAGGTTTCCTTTCTCGCTCATTCGGGTTAAAGGAGACACGAGGTAAGCAAGATGGTTGAATGCAACAACACTAACCATATCATCAGGCCTGAAATCATCAAGCATGCCTACTGCAAGCGCTTTTTCAAAGTCTATCTCGCCCTTTCCAAATGTATATCCTGTGCTCTCGGATATGTCAATTAAGATAACTATATTTGCACTCTTCTTCTCTTCGGTCTCTGCCTGGCCAACGTCAACAGGGAGCAAAGTTTCGAAGAGCGAGCCTTTGTATGAGCCTCTGTCAAATGAATTAGAGCCGCCTATGACTAAAAGCCCGTTACCTTTGTCTGAAACATATTCGTTCAATATATCTACCTTAGAGTTCAGCCTTTCTGCAGGCATGTCATCGATTATTACTGCATCATAATCAAGGCTTGTTGGAACATCTGTTCCTGAGTCAACATAGTATATTGTCTTGAGGATATCTAATAGAGGAGACGCTTTCTCTGTTACATAAAGGATATGCGGCCTTGGTATTGCCTTTACAGACTTGTAATATATATTGTTCTGCTCAAAATAGTCGTTATCCCCAACGCCAGTAAGCTTTGCAGTTATCTTGTGGTATCCTTCCGCATAGAATGCCTTTGAGAAACTGAAATCCATTGAGCCATATCCCTCTTCACCGATTACAATCTCGTCATCTACACTGACTTCAACGTGGTATTCTATTTCGTCTCCTACATCTGCGACTCGAACTATGAAATCGTTATCAGTTCCAACAATAACCTCTTCAGGCCCCAGTACTTTTATGCTTACATCGCTTTTTACATTGTTGATATTTAGCATGTTTATTGATGTGTTAAGCATAGTTGAGAACAATATAACATCTCCAAGGTTTCTTCCTTCGTTGTTATTTCCATCGCTTATCAAAAGCAGATTATCATCTCCTTCAGCATTATGTATGATTGCGTCTCCTATACCAGATGATTCTCCTTCTGCTATAGATACGATGCTGACAGGTATCTTATCTTCAAGGCTTGCCATGAGCTGCTCTGCAACCCCCTGCTCAAAGAGCTGGAATGATGAGGAATTGTCAACCAATATCTTGAGGGAAGGGTTTCCTGCAATTGTTGTGACTTTTTCAGTATAAGGAGTTGCAATTGCCATCCCCAGGCAGAGTATTATGAGGATTCTCGTGATAAGCATGAAAACCCTTATACCTCTTCTGTCCCTTACAAATTCGTGCCTCTCAAACTCATTGTTGAACTTTACAAAATTCTTGTATATTATGACCATCAGCCAAAGAATCATCAATAATACTAACAGGATAACATATGAGTACATAAGGCAGTAGCCGAACTTGCATACCCTCATGCTAAGGTCAGGTATCGCAGGAATTGAGAATATCATATATCTCCCCTCTTTTTGATATAAACCAGTTCAACCCACAGCAATATCAATGCAAGTGCGATAAGCCCAAGCTCAAGGCTCATATCAACTTCCTGCCTTTCAATATCTCCGCTAATCTCAGCTTCTGCATCATCAATAATCTTCTCTCCGCTTATGTCTGATTCAGTTTCTGACAGGAGGTTCGCAGCTATTACTTTGTCCTTAAGCTCATAAAGGCCGGCTTCTTCCATGAACAGCATCGAGGTCTTCATGTCTATTGATGGAGTCTTCACTGTCTGCTCTTCTATTGGCAGCATAACTCCCGTCTTAAAGTTATAATCCATAAGGTTGCCAGTCCCTACAAGATAGTTTATGAGCTGGTTCCAGAATATCGGATAGGCAGGCTGCGTCTTGAAATTGCTTACATCATCAAATATTCCATAGAAGAACACAGTGCCGAGTTTTAAGTCTCTCATAATCATAATTGGGTTTGTTCCTGCAGATGCAATCGCAGCAGAGCCTTCGCCAATTTTGCCAACGAAATACTTTGAGTTTGTAAAGCACTTATTCCCTTCAAGATGATTTGTAAACTGGTTTATCAGGTCGACGCAGATTATTGAATTTTCGCTTATGCTCTCAAGAGATATTGGAAGCATCTCCAGCATATCAATCTGCGCCAGGTCATCCTGCGCAGCAACAATAAGCTTCCCTCCGCGCTCAACATACCTTTTTATATCTACAATGTCTGAGGGAATTACCTCATCCTTGTCAACATCAGCAATGATTATTATATCATGATTTATGTTGAATGCATTGATTATTGGTGGGTTTCTTATCTCAAGGTCAATATCATTTGAAGCTTCAAGAGCATATTGCAGATAGCTCTTGTCTTTGTTGGTTATAAGGAGAACCTTGATTTTCTTGCTTAATGGGGTGCTTATGTATGCACTGTTATCAACATCAAAATCATCATTAACCTCAAGCTCGATTCTGCTTACCCCTAACGGAGTGTCGAAGCTCAATGCCTCAACTGATTTTGCTGCCATAGACACTGTAGTCTCATCAAGAACTTCATTATCCTTTACAAGCTTGACTTTAACATCATATGGCTCATCATTATAATTCTTGACTCTTATCTTAGTGTCATACTTGTTTACCTTCATATCAACTATTCCTATGTTTCTTGCAGCTGTTGCCACATTTACAAACTCCATGCTGTTGCCCTTTGAAAGCAGGTCTCTTCTCATTACAAGCAGGTCTGAATCTTCATCAGAGATAAAGTCGCTTGCAATAATCACCTTGCCCTTCCTTCCTTTTAGGAGGTCTTTTGCAATGGCCACAGCATCCCCTATATTGGTTGTCGTTGCCTTTGGCTTCAGCCTTGATAACAGGTTCAGGGCTTCATCCCTTGTGCCTTCTTTTAGCAGGAGCAGCGGCTGGTTCTGTGCAAGAACTATGCTGACTCTTCCGCTAAGCCTTGGCTTAACTTCCCTGATGGCATAATCAAATCTTGTGTTAGACCCGCCCTTAGCCTGCATGCTGGCACTTAAGTCTAATACGACAACTGTATGCTCTGAGCTGGACTTGTAAGGAATCGCAATATAAGGCATTGCCAGTGAGAAGGCAAGGCTTGAGAGTACAATCAGCTGTATAATGAATAAGAAATTTCTCATCAGGTTCCTGAGGAATGATGCCTGTATTGACTGCTTGTTGTTTTTTATAAGGAACATCAATGAAGGGATGACTTTCTCTTTCAGCTTGGGCTTTATAAGGTACATGAGGATGAATGGGACTAATACAAGCATCCCCCAAAGCCCAAATTCATTTCCGATTGTTACGCTTCCAATCTGCATTTTACTTCTTTTTCCTCTGGGATATCAGTGCCATTATATCCTTCTGATTAACAAGCTCTTTTACGACGATAAGGCAGTTGTTTACCTCGTACCAGTAAACCTCAGACTCTGTCGCTATATCTAGGTCTTTCCTGCCCTCATAAGGAAGAGTAACCTGCCCTTGTCTGGTAATCTTCGCTTTTCCTATGAACTTCACAGAGTCTTTCATTATTAATATTAATATCTATATTAATAGTATTAAATTTAATAATATAGTATTTAAAGCTTTTGGTCGGCATCTGCGTATAGTTAATACTTAAGACAAACTTTATAAATACCCGAAAGATTACCTGCCCATATGAAAATACTAGCATTGCATTCAGACTATATCAAGTTCGCTCCAACCAAGCAGGCTATAAAGGAAGCTCCGCAGGTTGATAAGGCAGAAAAAGAAGTGCAGGAGTGCTTAGTCATACTTTCTTCTGTTGAGAAGAAAGACGAGAAAAGCCCCGACAATGTTGCAAAGAATCTAGTCGTTCACGTTAAGGATATCGCTTCGCAGGTAAAAGCAGACCATATAGTTCTTTATCCTTATGTCCACCTTACAAATACTCCTTCCAGCCCACATACAGCAATGGAAGTCCTTGACAAGGCTGAGGCTGAGCTTAAGAAGGAATTCAAGGTCACAAGGTCTCCTTTCGGATGGTATAAATCATTTACGATTGCGTGCAAAGGCCACCCTCTTACAGAGCTTTCAAGCCAATGCAGCGGCGAAGGAACTGACGAGTCTGACGAGACCGAATCCCAAAAGAAAGAGAGAAAGCTTTCATCCTACTGGCATATCCTGGATGTCGATGGAAAGCTGCATGATGTTAACAAGTTTAACTATTCAGGCCACGACAGGCTTAAGAAGTTTGCATTCTATGAGAAGGAAAAATCAAGAGCAGTAAAGCAGGATCCTGCCCACATCGCAATCATGAAAAAGCTTGAGCTTGTTGACTACGAGCCTGCATCTGACTCAGGAAACCTCAGGTATTATCCTAAGGGAAGGCTCATCAAAAAGCTGGTTGAGGAGTATGTCAGTGACAAGATAATTGATTATGGCGGAGTTGAAGTTGAGACACCTATTATGTATGATGTAAATCATCCTACACTTTCCAAGTATCTTGCAAGGTTCCCTGCAAGGCAATACCAGATTGAATCTGACAAGAGAAAATTCTTCCTTAGGTTTGCAGCATGCTTTGGCCAGTTTCTCATGGCGCATGACTCAACAATAAGCTACAGGAGCCTGCCTCTTAAGCTGTATGAGCTTACAAGATATTCATTCAGGCGCGAGCAGTCAGGAGAGCTTACTGGACTAAGAAGGCTTCGCGCATTCACAATGCCTGATGTACATGCAATAGTCGCAGATATGGACCAGGCAATGGAAGAATACAAGATAAGGTTCCAGCTTTGCCTTGACACCCTCAATGGAGCAGGCATCAATAATGAAGATGTTGAAATGGCCCTCAGGACAACAAAGAAGTTCTTTGAGGATAACAAGGAGTATCTAGTTTCGCTTGTCAAGAAGCTTGGAAAGCCAGTCCTCCTTGAGATGTGGGATGAAAGGATATTCTACTTTGCGCTTAAGTACGAGCTTAATTTTGTGGATACTCTTGACAAGGCGTCTGCACTGTCAACAGACCAGATTGACATAGAA
This sequence comes from uncultured Methanosarcinales archaeon, assembly GCA_964447855.1. GTDB lineage: Archaea > Nanobdellota > Nanobdellia > Woesearchaeales > JAHWIC01 > JAHWIC01. Next base: position 5,166 of record CAYUUH010000044.1, read on the forward strand.
AACGCTCAGACATATGACATCAAGTTTACTGATAAGGACGGCAAGCAAAAGCATCCGCTAATACTTCACTGCTCTCCGAGCGGAGCAGTTGAAAGAGTTATGTACACTTTGCTTGAAAAGGCAGCATTTGCGATGAAACAGGGCAAAACACCAATGCTTCCTGTTTGGCTTGCTCCTACCCAGATAAGAGTCATTCCTGTTTCTGCGGAGAAGCATCTTGACTTTGCAAAAAATCTTGCTGATGAACTTGACAAAGAGAACATAAGAGTAGATGTTGACGACAACGAAGAGAGCATAGGAAAGCGCATAAGGAACGCAGCACAGGAATGGATACCTTACATACTTGTTGTAGGGGACAATGAAGTTAACTCAAAAGAGCTTACAGTAAGGATCCGTGAAACCGGGAATGAAGAAAAGATGACAAAGGATGCTCTTGTCAAGTCGATAAAAGATAAGACTCAGGGCAAGCCGTTCAAAAGGCTTCCTCTCCCTAGAATGCTAAGCAAAAGGCCCATATTTGTAGGCTGAGTTTTTAGACTATCTAGTTTATTTCTAAAGTTACTCCTTCTTCCATAATCTGCACTTTAGTTTCTGTCTCAAACTCAACACTTTCCTTAAAGAGTTCTGCATCTTCTATTGTGCCAACAATTGAGCCATAATGCATAGGTATAGCAATAATTGGTTTTATATTCTTAATAGCTTCAACTGCCTCGTCGTGGTCCATTACATACGTTCCAGATACCGGAACTATCGCAATGTCTGCCTTTATATGTTTCATCTCCGGTATCAGGTCAGTGTCTCCTGCGAAATAAACTCTTTTTCTTTCAGCTTCTATTATGAATCCGATAGCGGTTCCTTTAGGATGGCTTGACCTTGTTTTGCTGTAGGCATACACAGCTTCTATTATAATCCCATCAACATTCTGCTTGTCTCCAGGATTTAGGGCTTTTGCTCCGTCAACCCTTCCTGCAACCTCACTTGTGGATAATATCGAGGTATTGTCCATCCTCAATTCGTTTATCTTTTCCCATGAATAATGGTCATAATGCCCATGGCTTACGAGAATTATGTCTGCTTTTGATTCAGATTCTCCATACTTCGGGTCTATGTAGATATTTTTCCCATTAGTTTCAATAAGAAAGCTTGCGTGGCCGAACCATGTGATTTTCATACTGATTATTTTGTTGTATTTTTGGTTTATATAATTTGCCATTGAGTAACCTTTTTAAAGCTGGCTATCTTATCGTCTATTAATGGTATTAGACAAGTTAAGCAGCTCACTGAAAAGCACACTGAAAAAGATAGCTGGAGCTGTATTTGTTGATGAAAAACTGATTAATGAACTGATTAAAGATATCCAGAGAGCTTTGCTCCAGGCAGATGTAAATGTAAAGCTTGTATTTGACTTGACTAAACAGATAAAAGACCGCGCCTTAAAGGAGGAAACCCCTGGCGGGCTAACTAAAAAAGAGCACCTTGTCAATATTGTTTATGAAGAACTTGTCAATTTCTTGGGCAAAGAGGGCCATAAGATTGAGCCTAAGGAAAAGCCGTTTAAGATAATGATGGTCGGTCTTTTCGGTTCAGGAAAGACAACTACAACAGGAAAGCTTGCAAGATTCTTCTCAAAGAGGGGATTTAAGGTTGCTTTAGTCGGCCTTGATATCCACAGGCCTGCTGCCATGGACCAGCTTGAGCAGGTCGGAAAGCAGGCAAATGTTCCTGTTTTTATCAAGAAAGGAGAAAAGAATCCGATAAAGATCTGGGAAGAGTTTCAAGACCAGGCAAAGAAGTTTGACATTATCATTGTTGACACGGCTGGACGTGACGCATTATCCAAGGACCTGATAGAAGAGATAGAATCAGTTAACAAAAAGATACAGCCTCAGGAAAGGCTGCTTGTTATTTCTGCTGATATCGGCCAGGCTGCACAATCTCAAGCTGAACAGTTCCACAAGTCATGCAATATCACAGGAGTAATTGCAACAAAGATGGACGGAACAGCAAAGGCAGGAGGCGCTTTGTCTGCATGCGCTGTAACAAAGGCTCCGATAAAGTTTATTGGAGTCGGCGAGAAGCTTGACGATTTGGAGAGTTTTAATCCACAAGGGTTTGTTTCAAGGCTTCTCGGCATGGGCGACCTTGAAGCATTGCTTGAAAAGGCAAGGGGTGCAATCTCAGAGAAAGATGCAGAAGACCTTGGCAAGAGATTCCTCAAGGGAGAATATAACCTTATCGACCTTTACGAGCAGATGTCTGCTATGAAGAAGATGGGCTCAATGGGAAAGCTTATGGAAATGATACCTGGATTATCACAGATAAAGCTTCCAAAAGATGCTTTAGAGGTGCAGGAAGGAAAGCTTGAGAAGTGGAAGCACTGCATGGACTCTATGACCAAAGGGGAGCTTGAAGATCCTGAGATAATCACAACAACAAGGATGGACAGGATTGCAGCAGGCTCAGGCGTGCCTGTAAGCGAAGTAAGGGCTCTGATAAAGCAGTACAGGCAGAGCAAGAAGCTTGTCAAGATGATGAAAGGCAAGGGCGACATCAACAAGCTCATGAAGAAATTCCAGGGCAAAGTTCCCGGGATGTAGGATATAGATATTGTTTAATATTTCTTAAACATCTTATTAATCAGCACAAACAATGGGAATATTTCAAGCCTTCCAAGCCACATTGTAATCATAAGGACAATCTTTCCTACCCAATGCACTGGCGCAAGGTCAATCGTGGACAATCCAACAGTTCCAAGGCCAGATATTATCTGGAATAATGAGTCCATGAATGTGTATCCAAG
>CAYUUH010000045.1:0-7933 GCA_964447855.1 uncultured Methanosarcinales archaeon
AAGCAAGGATGAAGACTCGTTCATTAAGTCTGCTCTTGAGGGAAAGGAAATGAATTGTTTCTATCCAGAAGGAAGCTTTAACATTCAGTGGACAAGCTCAATGGTAGAAGGATTGGAATATTGCCAGGGCGAACTTAAGGATTCAATAGGAGTTCTACTCTTGCTTGTTTAAAACATATTAATCTATTGAGAATTATTCCCAAAAACTTCTTTGATATTTGCAGTCTTCAGGTACTCTTCAAGGTCTTTTTGACCTCTTTCAGTAAGCCTAAAAGAAGGGTCATCAGATTCCCTATCAAATAATATTAAGTCATCACCTTCAAGCTCAAGAAGGTACTTAAACAGCTTAGTAAGGTCTCCTGTGAAGAAGCCAGGCTTTTGGTCAAATAACTCATTAACCCCAATGGTCTTTTTGTCTGCCTGCGATATCGCGCTCAAAATCCAGTACTTTATTTTCTTATCCATATTAGTGAGGTTGCCTCAGATTTATTTAAATTATATTATCCTGTAAAATATAGTTTAAAGAATAATAAATAAACTACCTGCTAACGCAGTAGTTTAGCATTAAGGAAGCCTCGTCATAAGCTCCTCTTGCTTCTCGGTCAACCCAGGTCTGAACCTGAGCATCATACTCCTCTTCCTTAAGATTGGTCCAGAACTTCTCAAGCATCTGAGGCTGGTTTGAGTAGAATGCCGCTATAAGATTTGGAGCGCACCGGATATATACTAAGCCTTCCATAACTGGCTCAACAAGGCTCTTTGTCTCATAGCTCTGGTTGTAATTATTGCAGATAGCGCAAGACCTGTATCTCTTGTACATCCTTGCCCACTGGCTGTAGATAATCATGTCACCGCCAAGTGCACCTGTAACTTCAGTCGAATAGTTGGTTACAGCTATATAATCATGGGGGCTGTATATTCTTTCTATCTCGCTGTTAAACTTGCTAAACCTTGCCTCACCAAGCTCAGCTATAAATTCTTCAAAATCCTTGAAGCTGGTGATAAAATCTTCTTCATTCTTCAGTTCTATTACAGTAACATATGTGGAGTCATAGAAATCATAGTAGGGGCTTGTAGCTTCGCCAAACTTCTTCCCTATAGCCTTATTTGGAGTAAAAAATATTTTCTTTTCATAAACCCTGTTTACATCTCTCTGGAACTGGGATAAGGTGTAGCACTCCCCGCAGTCAGCATCACAGGTAAAACAGCTTTCTCCTGCTTCGCAGTTCCCATTACCACAGCACTTTCTGACAGGAACATAAACACATTCTCCTTTCTCTGAAGAGCATATATCAGTGGTACACTTATTACCATCATCGCAATCAGGACAGTTAATAAGCTGGTCAGACGCAACTGCACTGCCAGTTATAGAATCCGAATCCTTATTGGCGCATCCTATCAACAGAACGCACAACAGCATAGACAACAGTATTTTTTTCATGGTACCACCTTTTCTAAAGGAATGTTTTTTCCTTTAAATATTTTTAGATTAGGTTTTAAGAATTAGCCTTCAATAGAAGCTTCTTCGGTCTCTTCTGTTTCCTGAGACTCGTCTTTCGTCTTCTTTTTTTTGGCTTCTTTGTTCTCTTCCTGGGCTTCCTCTTCCTGGTAGTCTTCTTCCTCTTTCTCTTCTACTTGCTCCTCTTCGCTTACCTCTACCAAGTTCTTAAGCCCTTTCTTTGAACTCTCTATCTTTAAAGAAACAACTTCGAAAAACTTTAGGGGATATACCTTCTTCAGCTGGTCTCTCCACTCCATCTGCAGTCTTTGGCTAAGCAGATTGCTTATCAGGCCCTCAAATGTTGCTTTGTTGACCTTTCGGGTAATATCCTGTACTAGCCTCTTTGAAAGTGACCTAACTACAGAACCGTTAACCTTTGAGATTGTGATTGCGATTGGCTTTATCCTTATGTTAACACCATCAGAAGTCTTGCATACAAATGATGCCTTTACCTTGTCTCTTCCGCGCCTGACCATCCTTTTTACAGAAGAAGGAGTCATATCATATCCAATAATCTTAGTCTGAATCATCCCTTCCTTATACCCGATGGCTTCGAAGAAGACATTAGTGTTCTGTTTCCTTATATCGTTGGTGATATTCATCAGGTTTACAGAGAATACCTTGCCAGTAAATGATTGAGGATCCTGAAGAGTAGTTTCACCGATAATCTTTCCCTTAAATATAGCTGGTGCTGCTATCTCAAACCATTGCTTCCTTCCTTTCACAATTTTAGCCATAGTCCACGAGAAACCTCAATCGGTTTAAAAAGCTTTTTGTTTAGATGTCCAGGTTGACCACTTCTTTGGCATGTTCTTCTATGAACTTACGCCTTGGCTCTACCTGGTCTCCCATAAGGATTGTGAAGATTGTATCTGCTTCAACTGCATCTTCAATAGTAACTTTAAGCAAGGTCCTTGTAGAAGGGTCCATCGTTGTCTCCCAAAGCTGTTTTGGGTTCATCTCTCCAAGACCTTTATACCTCTGGATTACGATGCCATCCTCACCGACTTCTTTGATAGCCTCCTTTAGTTTTTCATCATTGTACAAATATCTTTCGTGCTTGTTCTTCTTAAGTTTGTATAATGGGGGCTGTGCAATATATACATACCCTGCCTCAATAAGCTGTTTTGCATATCTATAGAAGAAGGTGAGCAGTAAAGTGCGTATATGCGCACCATCTACATCAGCATCAGTCATCAAGATTATTTTATGGTATCTTGCCCTTGCCAGGTCGAACTCATCCCCTATTCCAGTACCTGTTGCAGTGATTATCGTCCTTATTTCCTCATTCTGAAACATCTTCTCAAGCCTTGCTTTCTCCACGTTCAGGATCTTTCCTCTTAATGGAAGTATAGCCTGGAACTCACGGTTCCTGCCCTGCTTTGCTGAACCGCCTGCAGAGTCTCCCTCTACAAGATAGATTTCACACTTTGAAGGGTCTTTATTGGAGCAGTCAGCAAGCTTTCCTGGCAAGGATGTCCTGTTAAGCGCGCCTTTTCTCCTGATAAGCTCTTTTGCTTTTCTTGCTGCCTCTCTTGCTTCAGCTGCATTGACAAGCTTCGCAACAATCTGTTTTGCAGTTGCAGGATTCTCCTCAAGGAATGAACCAAGCTCTGAAGTTACTATGGAATCAACAATGCCCTTAACTTCGCTGTTTCCAAGCTTTCCTTTAGTCTGGCCTTCAAATTGAGGCTCTGGAAGCTTAACTGAGATAACAGCCGTTAAGCCTTCCCTCACGTCATCACTTGTAAGCTTCATCTCGCTTATCTTATTATGCTCAATATAATTATTCATAGTCCTGGTTAATGCAGTCTTAAATCCAGAAAGATGGGTTCCTCCGTCCCTTGTGTTGATATTGTTGGCAAAGCTGAAGATATTCTCATTATAGCTGTCATTGTACTGCATTGCTATCTCGATATCTATCTTGTCTTTTTCTTTATGCAGATAAATCGGAGGCTTGCTTATTGCTATTTTATTCGCATTAAGGTGCTCGACAAAAGATACTATCCCTCCATCATAGCAGAACTCATGCCCCTTATCAGTTCTCTCATCCTTGACTGTAATCTTAAGGCCCTTGTTCAGGAAAGCAAGCTCCCTGAATCTGCTTGCCAAAGTCTCAAAATGGAATTCTGTCTCAGGGAATATCTCATGGTCAGGTGTAAATGTTACTATGGTTCCTGTCTTGTCCGAGTCTCCTACTACCTCAAGGTCCCCTAAAGGCTTGCCTCTCTCAAAGCTTTGCTTATGGATTTTTCCGTCACGCATGACTTCCACAATAACAAGCTTGGATAGTGCATTAACAACAGAGATACCAACTCCGTGGAGGCCTCCGCTTACTTTGTATGATTCACGGTCAAATTTGCCTCCTGCATGAAGTACAGTCAGAACAACCTCTACAGCAGACCTTTTCAGCTTTGGATGGATGTCTACAGGAATTCCTCTCCCATTATCAATAACTGTCACAGAGCCGTCTTTGCGGATTATGACATTAATCTCTGTGCAGAAACCTGCTAAAGCCTCATCAATAGAATTATCAACAACTTCATAGACTAAGTGATGCAATCCGTCAAGTCCAGTGCCGCCTATGTACATCGCAGGCCTTTTCCTTACAGCACTTAGGCCTTCCAAAACATCAATGTTGTCAGCTTTATAGCTCTGCCCTTCTACCATATTATCACTCTAGCTAATTTCGGTTGTTTATCGTCGAAAAAACTAAGATTTTTCCACCCTTTATTTCTAATTTAGAATGTCTTGCACTTTATAAAGCTTTCGATTAAATTATGGCTTTATAGAGCTTATAAATCAATAATTATCGAGAATTAGCTTACACGAGAAACGGTTTAATAACCTTCAAAAACTATATTTTTTCCTTCTTTTTCAAGAATAGTTCTTGTAGAATTAGCTTTCCTCACTTCACCAACAATCTTAGCTATATCTCCATATTTCTCAGCTATGGAAACAATTGAATCAGCATCAGAAGATTTAGCAATAACAAAGAATCCCATGCCCATGTTGAACTTCTCATACATCTTCTGGTCGCTAAAGCCAGACTCTTTCTGCATTAAGTCAAAGATTGGCTGAGGCTCAATAATATCATTTAGCACAAACTCAAACTTGCCCTTAAACCTGTTGAAGTTCTTTAGGCCATGACCTGTATTATTGACTCCAACGACTTTAAACTGCTTAGATATAGCAGACATTGTCTTGACATAAATCCTGGTTGGCTCTAAAAGCATCTTTCCTATTGTGCTACCTTCAAGTTTATCGTTAAGTTTAAACCTTCCTTTGTAGAGCTTCTTTGATTCAGGCCGTGTCTCAAAGTCTCCGCTAAGAAGATAATGCCTGAGGTAAGTATATCCGTTGGAATGAGGACCTGAGCTCTTCAAAGCAATAATCTTGTCTCCTGGAGAGATGTCAAAGTTAAGCGCATCTTTCTTGACAAAACCAATCATTGCAGCCGCAAGGTCAAATCCTTGTCCTGGTTTTATCCCAGTTATAAGTTCTTCAACAGATGCAGTCTCGCCTTTTCCAAGGTTGACTTTTATCGAATTCTGAAGAACCTTAGAAGCGTCACTCTGTTCAAGACCTTTAACAATGCCTTTCATAACCTCTCCAGTAAGTCCTTTTTCCTCAAATCCTTCTTGGCAAGCCATATAGTTGATGAATAAGAAAGGGCTAACCTGGCCAAAAGTAATCATATCATTAACATTCATGGCTACAAGGTCGATGCCCACAGTGTCATAGACACCCATAGCCTCTGCAAGAATCACCTTAGTTCCAACGCCATCACAGGTGCTTGCAATATAATGGTTTGGACAGACCTCATTATTCTCGTATAACTCACAGAAAAGCCCCTTGCTTCCAGGCACCATGTTTTGCTTTAAGCTGGATGGTATAGCTTTCTTTAAGGATTCAATAGCCTTTGCTTTCAAGGCTTCGATGTTTTTTCCCTCTCTTTTCTGGTTGTCTGAGCCCATCATAACAGTTAAATAACTATCAGCTTTATAAAAGTTATTATTGCACAAATTATATAAATCCCTATGCAATTGAAGACTTATGCTTGGAATAATATCAGACACCCATGATAACCTTTTCAGCGTAAGAAAATCAATCGATATATTCAACGGGATAGGGTGTGACTTAATAATCCACTGCGGAGATGTAGTGTGCCCATTGACAATGGACCCTTTCAAAGGGCTTAATGTCAAGTTTGTAAAGGGCAACTGCGACGGAGAAGTTGAAGGATTAAGGGCCAAGGCTCAGGAGATAAATTCAGAATTCTTTGATGATGTCTATGAGTTTACCTATGAGGGGAAGAGGTTTGTCGCTTACCATGGCAATGACCAAATCAAGCTGAAAAAGCTTATTGAGTCCAGAAAATATGACTATATCCTTACAGGACACACCCACAAGAAGACTGACCAAAAGATTGGCCAGACTAGGGTAATAAATCCAGGAGCACATTATCCAACTGTCTCTGAGAAGACCGTAGCAGTCTTGGACGTTCCAAAAGATGAGCTTAAGTTTATAGCAGTAAATAAGACAGTGGAGCAATACTAGCGAGGAAAAATTCTATGGCAGACTGTATATTTTGCAAGATAATAAAAGGAGAGATACCCAGCGCAAAGCTCTTTGATGACAAGAAAGTAATGGCTTTCTTGGACATAGGGCCTTTGAACAAAGGGCATGCTCTGGTCGTAACTAAAGAGCACTATGAGACACTCCTCGACACACCAGATGACGCACTCAGTGCATTACTCCTTGGTGCAAAAAAGGTTGCAAGGGCACTGTCCTCTGCAGTAGGGGCTGACGGGTTTAACCTTATCATGAACAACAAGAAGGTTGCAGGCCAGGTAGTTCCTCATGCCCATCTGCATGTAATCCCCAGGTTTAATGGAGACGGCATAAGTTTTCAGTGGAAAGCAAAGAAGTATAAGGACAAGGAAATGGAAGAGCTGAGGGGCAATATAGCAAAGTTTTTATAAAGACCTTATTTTTTCTTCCTTATTATTGCCGGGGTAGCTCAGTTGGTTAGAGCGCTAGACTCATAAGTCTTTGAGTGATGAGGCATTCTGCCGATGATATAATCTCAAGAGCGCTGAGCCATCTAGAGGTCGCGCGTTCAATTCTCGCCCCCGGCACTAATTTAACTCTTTTACCAAGAAAGTGTCTTTCTCATAATCCCAGACTAATCCGGGGTGTTCTTGCACTAGTTTTTTATACTCCTCAGAATTAATCAACTCAATAACTTTGTTCTTCTGTTCTTCAAAATGCTCATCTTTCAAGCTCTCCAAGCTCGGGCACAAGTCTTTGTCAAAACAGGAGAGGGTAGTTGAATTGCCATCTTTGCTCTTGGTCAAAACAAAAGGCCAAAACTTACAGTCAAAAGGCCTCAACTCATAGATTCCGCATAAGTGAGTTTTTTCGTCGAGAAAAGGACAGACCATTACATCTTTTTCATTATTTGAGTTAACTAGCTCAATCTGAAAAACATTGCCCGAACTCTTGTAACTCTTAAAAATTGACTTGTCTTTTACTGATTTCAGTTTATTAATCTCCACTCTAGTAAACAGGGGGGCAAAATATTCATCTCCCTTCTCAAACTTGCAGCATCCCCTGCAATTGTTACAGTCTTCTGATTTTGTTATTTTCATTGTAAAACGCCGCGGCTCAGATTTGAACTGAGAGGTCCTTGCGGACAGTTGCTTTCGAGGCAACCGCAATAGCCAAGTTATGCGACCGCGGCATAAAGCTAAAGATAACAATCGCTAATTTAAATGATTTTCTAAGAATACAGAACTACTGACCAGGTAATAGCTGATTATAATGGTATCCATTCCAAACGAAACTTATAAATACTGAGATATTCAAGATACTCGGTTATGCAAAAGAGGCTCATAGCAGCTTTTTGGGTCGGCATATTAATCCTAATCCCGCACATATATGCAGATGCAGGTCCGTTTGGGTACACCAGCGCAACACTTGAATTTCTCGTAATATTTGATAACCAGTCTGTGGAAGGGCCCTTTTGGGCAGATATAATCCGGTGTTCAGATGAAGGCTGTGAATCTGATAATACTGCCAAGTGCATAGAAGGCATATGCACTTTCAGCTACTACAGAATAGAAAGAGTGCCTTATGAGATGAAGCTGCAGGTCAGCCTTTACAACAAGACTTTTATTTCTGATGCCTTCAAGTTTAACGAAAAGGATTCTGTGCAAGATTACTATTACGAGGTAAACATCGACCCTAATAGCCAGATTGAAGTAGCAGCAAGCAGCAGACAAGGCGAAGAATCCCTCTCAGTATTGTTTTCTTTTGGCTGTGCGTTTGTGCTTACTGTATTGGTGGAGATTGTAGTCCTTATAGTTTTTCTTAAGAAATGGAAAGTAAAAAAGTGGAAAAAGCCAGTCATAAGCCTTGTATCAGCAA
>CAYUUH010000046.1:0-7878 GCA_964447855.1 uncultured Methanosarcinales archaeon
AGCTCAAAGACTAACCAAGATGTTACGCATATCCTCGAAGACGAGAGTGACGCTATGTTCAGCGTGCACTTTGTAAATGAGCTTAAGCATGTGAGGGACATGTCAAGGGTTATTTTCCTTGCGCAGGGATGGGACAATGAACTTGTCCAGGAGCTGATTGACAAGGGAATAAGGCATTTTGTCGTTGACAATGAGCAGGACCTTGATACCCTAGTCCGCTTTTTGGAGGAGAATAACACCAAGATTAACCTTTTCCTCAGGCTTAAGCTTAAGGAGAACACAATCCGCACTGAAAGGTATTTTGTATTCGGGATGGACTCTGAGATTGTCAATAAAAGAATCAGGGAGCTTAGGAAAAACAAGAAAATAGAGAAGCTGGGAGTTCATTTCCACCGCAAAACGCAGAACATGAGCGAGTGGAACCTCAAGTATGAGGTATCAAACATCCTGGAAAAAGATGTTCTTGAAATGATTGATATGCTCAATATTGGCGGAGGGCTTCCGTCAAAGTATGCGAACACAAACATTGATGTCTTGACTCCATAACTGCCAAGGTCAATGAGCTTAAGAAATGGCTTAACTCAATGGGAATCAAGATGTTTATAGAGCCTGGAAGGTTTATTGCAGCTCCTGCAGGAAAGCTTGTATGCTATATCACAGGGGTTTACGAGAACAATATCATCGTGAATGCGTCTGTCTATAATACTGACATGGATGCTATCCTTGTTCCTGTAAAACTTCTCATCGAAGGAGAGCTTGAGAAAGGCTCTGGAAGGCCTTATGTTGTCAAGGGAAGCACTCCATGCTCAATGGACCTGTTCAGGTACAGAGTATATCTTGATAATCCAAAGGTTGGAGATAAGATTGTTTTCCTGAATGCGGGGGCATATAACTTTGCCTCTGATTTCTGCGACCTGGAGAAGCTTGAGACTGAAATAATTGACTAATGAGTTAATATAAAGCCTTTTAAATGCTTAAATAATAAAGGTGCACTATGAGAAGGACAATAGGAAACATGAAATCATTGAAAGGCAAGGAAAAGATTACAGTCCTTACTGCCTATGATTTTTCTACTGCAAAGATTGTTGACGAGGCAGGCATTGACATAATCCTTGTTGGAGACTCCCTTGGAAATGTTGTTCTTGGCTATGAGACAACGCGGGAGGTCACAATGGAGGACATGATAAGGCATACAGGCGCTGTTGCGCGTGGTGCAAAAGAATGCCTCATTGTTGCAGATATGCCGTATAAGTCTGATGAGACAATGGGCCATGCTGTCAAGAATGCAAAGCTTCTCCTCAAGGCAGGGGCTCACGCAGTTAAGGTTGAGGGCAAGCCTAATATTGTAGAAGCGCTTGTAAAAGAGGGAATACTTGTCATGGGCCATACAGGGCTTTTGCCGCAGACAGCTGAAGAGATGAAGATTTACGGCAAAGATGAGGAAGGGGCAAAAAAGATTCTTTCGGAGGCGATTGCGCTTGAGAAGGCAGGGTGTTTTGCTGTCGTGCTTGAATGCGTCTCAGGCCAGCTTGCAAAGAAGATAACTGAAACATTAAGCATACCTACGATAGGAATTGGCTCAGGGCATTACTGTGACGGACAGGTGCTTGTGATAAATGACATGCTTGGGCTGTTTGAAAAATCTCCGAAGTTTGTAAAGAAATATGCTGACCTAAAGGCTGAGATTCACAAGGCTGTATCTGGCTATATCAAGGATGTCAAGGACGGCTCTTTTCCTGAGAGATGAGAAAATGATGCGGACAATAATGAAGTCAAAGATCCATAATGCGACTGTAATCCAGGCTGATTTGAATTATGAAGGGAGCATCACAATAGACTCTGAGCTGGCTGGGAAGGCAGACCTGGTTAAAGGCGAAAAGGTGCAGGTCGTTAACCTAAACAACGGTGAAAGGCTTGAAACATATGTCATCCTTGGGAAAAAAGGCTCAGGAATTATCGGGATGAACGGGCCTGCTGCATTGAAGTGCAGGAAAGGCGACAAAATCCATATTATCTCTTATGCTATTGTTGATGACGGGGAAAATGTTGAAGAGAACATCATAATCCTTGGAGAAGGCAACAGGATAAAACAATGAACAACATAATAGTTGGAGTAACATCTGGAATCGCTCTGTACAAGGTTGTTGATTTAGTCAGGCTTCTTCGCAAAAATTCTGATGTCAATGTTATCATGACTGAGCACTCTACCAAGCTAATTGACCCCAAAGAGTTTGAGAAGGCATCAGGCAATGAGGTTGCTGTCAAGCTGTTCCAGGAAGGGTTCAATTATAAGAGGTATATCAAAAATAAAGCATATATTAAACATATCTCTCTGGCTGACAAGGCTGACATTATTGTTATTGCGCCTGCAACAGCAAATGTCATTGCAAAGCTTGCAAACGGCATTGCTGACGATTTGCTTACGACAACTGTGCTTGCGTCAAAGGCTGATGTTGTTGTCTGCCCCTCGATGAACTGCAAGATGTGGGACAATCCGATAACCAAAAATAATGTTCAAAGATTAAAAAAATTGAATTTTCACATTATAGAGCCTGACTATGGTGAGCTGGCATGCGGATACAAGGGAAAAGGAAGGCTCCCTTCGATAGAATCAATTGAAAAATTTATTATTGGCCTGATTAATAAGAAGAATCAGTTGAAGGGTAAAAGAATAATTGTTACTGCCGGGGGCACTGTTGAAGCAATTGATGACGTTCGGGTTATCACTAATCGCAGTTCAGGCAAGATGGGGATGGCTATTGCAGAAGAAGCTCATAGAAGAGGTGCAAAAGTAACTTTGATACGTGGGAACACTACGGTTGAGCCAGGATATCTGTTTTTTAAGGATTTAAAGATTGAAAGTGTTGGTGAATTAGAGTCAATGATTAAGAAGAATGTTAGAAATAATGATATAATTGTACATGCTGCTGCTGTAAGCGATTTTACAGTAAAAAAGTCAGGAAAAAAGCTTGACTCAAAAAAGAAATTAACTCTTAACTTAATCCCCACAACAAAGATTATAGACGAGATAAAGAGGCTAAACCCCAAAGTGAAACTTGTGGGATTTAAGGCAGAGTCAAGCGTATCAAGAACAAAGCTGATTGAGAAGGCATACAAAAAATTAAAGGAGAGTAAGGCTGATTTCTTTGTTGCAAATGATGTAGGGAAGGATGATATATTTGGAAGCTATGAGAGCAAGGTGTTTATAGTAAACAAAAATGACAGAATGACAAAGTATCTCAAAGGGACAAAAAAAGAGATAGCAGGAAAGATAATTGACTTACTATGAAAAAAGCAAAAGCATTCTCCCCGGGAAACGTAAGCTGCGTCTTTAGGATAATCGAAAATAAGAACAGGCTAAAGAGGCACTCGCTTGGGCTTGGGTTTACAGTAGACAAGGGAGTAACAGCAACAGTATCACCTGGGAAGAAGACAGAGATTGTGTTCAACGGCAGAAAGATGTATTTCCCGACAGTTATTTCTGCTGTAAAGAGGCTGACTGAAAAGCCAGTCATGGTGCAGCTAAAGTCAACATTGCCCATAAGTGCTGGGTTTGGAATAAGCGGGGCGTCTGCGCTTTCAACTGCATATGCGCTGAACAAGCTATTAGGATTGAATAAGACGAAAGAAGAGCTTGCAATGGCTGCCCATTATGCAGAGGTAGAGAACTCGACAGGCCTTGGTGATGTTGGCGGGCAGTATAACGGCGGAGTTAATGCCAAATTCACAAGAGGGATGCCGCTTAAAGGAACTAGGCTTAACATAAAGAATCAGGCTGTCTATTACCAGTTCTTCTCTAAGATAGAAACGAAAAAAGTCATTGACAGCGAAGAGAAAAAGGTAAAGATAAACAAGGCAGGGGATAAGGCATTAAAGCAGATAAAAAAGCTGATAAATAGCAATAAGGCTGACCTTGAGAGAATCACAAAGGTTTCAAAGCAGTTCAGTGTTGAAAGCAACCTTCTCCAAGACAAAAGGGTTAAAAAGATAATAAAAGACGTAGAGTCTAAAGGCGGAGCTGCCTCGATGATAATGCTTGGCAACTCAGTATTTGCTAACAAGCCGTTCAGGGGCTGCAAAAAAATAAAGATAAGCCAGAAAGGGGCATATGCAATATGAATGAAGTTCCAAAATCACACCCAAGGTATCTTTCTCTTATGATACGGGACAGGATAGCAGACGGCGTAAAGCGCGGAGTTACTTCTGTGCACGGCCTTATCGCTCATGGCCGCGGAGAGGCCCTTGACTATATCCTTGGGGAAAAGACACATGACTTTGCAAAGAATGCTGTTGAAGCAGGAGCAGCAATGCTTTTGCTTGCAAAAAGGCCCGTTATCTCTGTAAACGGGAATGCTGCTGCGCTTGTTCCAAAAGAGCTTGTGAAGTTCTCTAAGCTTGTCAACGGAAAGCTTGAGGTAAACATATTCCATTCTTCCAGAAAGCGCGAGATAAAGATACAGAGGCATCTGCTTAAGAACGGCGCATCTCAGGTCCTGCTTCCGCAGAAGAGGCTTATACCGGGCATTGCACACAACAGGTCAAGGTGCAACCCTGAAGGCATAAACAAAGCTGATGTTGTGTTTGTTCCGCTTGAAGACGGAGACAGGTGCCAGGCTTTGAGGGATATGGAAAAGAAAGTTGTCACAGTTGACCTAAACCCTATGTCAAGGACTGCAAAGGCTGCGAATGTGACCATCGTTGATAATATAATCCGTGCAATGCCTTTGCTAATTGATGAAGTGTACAAGCTAAGGAAAATGAAGAATGACCAGCTTGAGAATATCCTTAAGAAATATAACAATCAAAAGATTCTTGACGCTGCAGTCAAGGCTGTTAAGAAGTAGATAACTCTTATAAGATATGCTTCAAGATTTCTCTCATGTCCTTGACCTTGATCTCAACATCAGCAACATTTCTTAAATCGTCAGATTTGCAGTCAAATGCTATTGCAAGGCCTGTTATCTCTGCTATTTTTACGTCATTGTGATGGTCTCCTACAAAGACGCATTCTGAAAGGTCCAGGCCTTCCCTTTCTGCAATCAGCTTTAAGGCATCCGCCTTGTTCATCATGTCGTATTCTGTAACAATTGCCTTTTTGAGGACTTCTTTTTCGTCAAAAATAAGCTGGCTAAAGAAGACATCATCAAAAATTTTCCTGTACTCAGGCATAAGGTAGTCCATTATTATGTCAAGGCTGCCGGAGATTATGGCAAGCTTCATGCCTGCTTTCTTCAGTATGGAGATTGTGTCCATTACTCCGTTCATAAGCTGGACCTTATTCTTTTTTAATGCATCAAAGAACTGCTGCTTTGTCGCCTTCTTTTCAATCCACATCCCGATATCATGGTTTGCCCACTCAAGATAGCTCATCTGCCCGGAATAATACATGTCCCTTGCTTTTATCCTGCGGTTCTTGTCTATCTCGAAATAATTGTGGAACAGCTCCCATGAATACTCTATATTGTCCACTAAAGTTCCGTCGATATCAAAGCACACAAGCTTGTATTTCGTGTTCATATTCAAATTGGTTATAGGAAACATTTAAATAGTTTTATCAAACCTCGAGATTGGGTGATATTATGGCAGTAATCGGATTCAATTTCAATAGGATAAATGTAGAAAAGAACGAAGCAGAAAAAGGGAAAGTAAACATAAGCAACAATGTCGCTATAAAAAACATTGAGCAGAAAGGGATTTCCCTTGGAAAAGACAAGCAGGACGCTTTAAAGTTCACATTTGAGTTCAGCTCG
Source organism: uncultured Methanosarcinales archaeon (assembly GCA_964447855.1). Classification (GTDB taxonomy): domain Archaea; phylum Nanobdellota; class Nanobdellia; order Woesearchaeales; family JAHWIC01; genus JAHWIC01. The sequence goes on from CAYUUH010000046.1 coordinate 5,751, forward strand.
AAATACGAGCCAAAGCTTGGCGCAATCACACTTGGAGGAGATGTTCTTTACCTTACTGATTCAAAGAAGTCAAAGGAGATACTTGACAACTGGAAAAAGGACAAGAGAGTGCCTAAGGAGATTATGGCAGGCATCCTCAATACAGTGCTTGCAAGGTGCAATATCCAGGCCTTGATACTAAGCCAGGAAGTGAACCTTCCTCCGCCAATACCTCTTCCAAAGGTAAAGGTCGGCAGCAAGGACAAGGAATATATAGGCTAATTCTTTTTTATATTTATAGTTTAAATTTTCTTAAGAATTTCATAGTAGACAATAGGTAACTGACCATCTTTATATGGTCATCAGTTTTATGCTGTAGGTCGAATAATTCTCCTTTTATTGAAAGGACATTTCTCTCAATAACAATAGCAGGTGAGTAGTAGTTATCTATTGCATCTTTTATCCAGTCTGATTCCCTTAATCTCATAATAAAATCTCTTAATTCTAATGGGATGCGCAAACTATCTGTTTTTTCTAAGTCAATCTTTTGGTTAAATAAATTATTGATATTCATTACCAATTCATAAGTATAACTCCAAGAGGGAGCCTTAGTGCCTCCAGAGTAATGTGCGTTTAACAGTAATTTAACTCCTTCACCCACATTTGCAGAGAGTGTGCCTTTATCATCTATAGATGCTTCTTTAATTTCTGCACTATATCTCTTCAACACATCAATAAGAGAATAATATTTTTCTGCTTTTGAAATAGTAGTTGTATAGTTATAAGAGCTCTCTTTAAAATATCTTACTTTCTTCAGGAGTACAGTACATAAAGATGAAATGATTATTAAATATGGAAGAAAAAGAGCCAGCCCTGCTTTTTCATTAATAAGAAAAGTTGCCCAGGTAAATATCAAAGTTATAGAGACAATCAAGGCACTTTTTATTAAATTCTTAAGAATCCCTTTTCCAAGCCTTATCGACTTAATGTATTGCTTATCTGGTAAATAGATATCAAATGCTGGATTGACCAAACCAAAACCCATTTCCTCGCTTAATTGTGCATATAATCCTCTAGCAGTGTTCATTAGCAATAATATAAGATTGGGGAATTATAAACCTTTCTTTGATTTACATTATGCAAAAGTTTTATAAATGCCTGACTACCTGCTTTTAGTGCAAGATGACCGAAAAAGAGCTTAATCCAAAGGTTGCAGAAGCAATCCAGGACGATGTAAATAAGGGCATTGTCAGGATAGACAACAACCTAATGAAGGATATAGGCATAAAGCCAGGCGACATAGTTGAGCTTGAAGGAGAGCGCAAGACAGTCGCTATTGCTGACAGGGCTTATCCTGGCGACATCGGCCTTAATATTGTCCGCATGGACGGAATTACCCGTAAAAACGCAAAAACAGGAATAGGCGAAGTAATTAAGGTAAAGAAGGCTGATGTAAAGGTTGCAAAGAAGGTCATAATTTCTCCTGCCAAAAAAGGCATTATTGTAAGGGCTTCACCCAACATATTCAAGAGCGGACTTCGCGGAAGGGCTGTTGTCAAGGGAGATATCGTTTCCCTTGGAGGCGGCAGAAGAAGGAAAACTGCAATGAGCGACAGCCCATTCTATGAAGATATTTTCAAGATTCTGGAAGACGAAACAATGGGCTTCGGAGTATTTGGAGGTTTTGGAGGCCTTGGTGACGTAAAGTTTGTTGTTTCTGACTCGACCCCAAAAGGGCCAGTTATAGTAACAGATGAGACTGATGTCGTATTCAATCCTGAAGCAGTTGAGGTTGCTGAAGAAAGGATCCCCGAGGTTTCCTACGAAGATATTGGAGGCCTTAATGACGAGATAAAGAAGGTGCGAGAGATGGTAGAGCTGCCTCTTAAGCACCCTGAGATATTTGAGTGGCTTGGAGTTGATGCTCCTAAAGGAGTTCTTCTTCACGGAGCGCCGGGATGCGGAAAGACATTATTGGCAAAGGCAGTTGCAAACGAGACAAACTCACACTTTATCTCTATAAACGGCCCTGAGATTATGAGCAAGTATTACGGGCAATCTGAGGAGAACTTAAGAAAGAAGTTCGAGGAGGCAGAAAAGAATGCCCCGTCTATCATATTCATTGACGAGATTGACGCAATCGCGCCAA
>CAYUUH010000047.1:0-566 GCA_964447855.1 uncultured Methanosarcinales archaeon
AAATTCTTTATGACCATGTTCTTGTGCACTTCAGATATTTTGATTGCCTGCAGCATTCCCCTGTCGTATATAGGTGCAGATAGCGCAATCAACTGCAATAAGTCGTATTTTGCATCATAGCATGACTGCCATAGGTCTGAAAGAAGAACAACATCAGGGAAAATATTCTTGTCAATCTCAACAGCAATCCCATCTATTATCGTGAGGAGCTTCTTTTTCAGCTCAGCCTTAGTCATCTTTCTACTGTCAGAATCATCAACCAGCACAAGGACACTTATCTTGTCCTTGTCTATTTTTTCATCCTCTTTCTTTGGCTTTGGAGGAGGAAGGAGCGATATGCCCATTATATACTTGTCAAACTTCTCAATTACTCTCTTCTGGAACTTGTCAAGCTTGCCCTTGATTTCCTTAAGCTTTTCCTGGGCTTCTTTTGGGAGTGTAGAAAGAATTTCCTGTTCCTTGTTCCTTACTTCTTGCGGAACCTCTTCTTTTTTATCTTCTTTGGCTTTTTCTTCTTTAGCCTTTTTACTATCTTTATTTGCCATGATGAAAAAATAAGACATTTA
>CAYUUH010000047.1:576-5198 GCA_964447855.1 uncultured Methanosarcinales archaeon
CCGGTAGCAATCGACATGATCTCCTTTGCCAGGAAAGCTTTGGCTGCATTTTCCGACAACTTCTATCTCTATTCCAGCATAGTGAAAACCGAAAGGTTTATATTGATGAGATTTTCTAAAAGGTTTAGATATTTATGGCAGAAAAGAAAGCAGCACACAGTTCAAAACCTACTTCTGATTATTTGAAAATAGTTGAGAGTTATCATGACCCTGATAAGCAAGAAACAATCAATAGAAAGACTGGTCATAAGGTTAGCAAGTTTAATGATAGTATTGACAACTTCTTCTTTGGCGATGAAGCAAAAGAAAAGAAGGAAGCAGGTGCAGCAAAAAAACTGAAGAAAGGAGACAGGGCAGAAGCCCAGAATCTTGTTCACAAGGTGGTCGTAGACCACATTAAAAGGGCCCATGGAGATAAGTTAGCTAAACAATACGAGGGAAATCCAGAGCTTATCAAGGCATATATAAATGGTCTTGGGGTTACCCACGGCTATGAATCCATGGTATCGCAGATAGCTTCATTAGGCAAAGGGGCAAACATCGAGGCACTGCTTAACCCAGATGACCCTTCTGAATTGTATCGTGCTATCAGCGCAATGGCTAAAAAAGAAGTAAAAGAGCACCAAGATTATGAAGAAGCCAAATCAGCGCTTAATACAGATAAGCATATCCATCATGATAAGGTAGTAGACTGGCACCATAAAAAAACAGGACTTAGGCATAAGATTTCAAATGATATAGATCAAATAATAACAGATTATAGTCGTTGGGTAAGGAATGATGAAAGATATGGGAAGAAGTTCGTTGAAACCCAGGCAGAAAGATTCCATAAGAATACAGTAGACAAATACCAGAAAACCCATTACGCTAAGGAAAAATAATTCTAATCCTTTCTTTACCTTTAGTTAACTAACAGACTAGCTTCTCCTCTCTAAAAACCGAAAGATTTATATACTAGTTTTACCACTATACAATAGTTACAAAATGCCAGGAAGAATGAATATAGATGTACTGCCAAAATTCAGCCCTGAATATACTCAGAGGACTGAAAGCGTGCCAATGGTTGAGGTATATCCTGGGGCAAAAAGGGCAGGAACAAACTCAATATCAGCAGTTTCTACTTATTTGATAGAGCATCATGGCGAAGAGCTTAATGATATGACCTGGTTTAACGGAATGTACGGAGACAGGTATATAGTTATAGAAGGCAGCATCCAGGGCTGGAAGGATATTGGAGAAAAGCCCCAGACAATCTCTGTTTCTGCTGATGTTCCTGAGATTGGAATTATGGTAGATTTAGCACAGCATAAAGTTGACTTCTTTCTCGATAAGTGGGTGGCAGATGTTGAGTATCATGGTCCTAGTGATAAGTTTGGAAGAAACCTTTCAAAAGCAGAGACTCTAAGGCAGGATTACCTCAATTCAAAACAGACTCCGGAATACCAGAAGTTTGTAAAGTTCCTTAAATCAAAAGGCTACGACAGCCCGAAAGAGCTTGAGCAGATTATTGTAGGGTTTATGGGTCCTAACCAGGGAGAAGGCGTTAGCAAAGACCGCAAATCCATGGGAGTCAACATAAACTACGCTAAGCTGATTGAAGCCTGGGCTAAAGAATATGGCGTTGACCCTGCAGTAATGAGTGAATACATAATTGGATATCACCAGACAGCTCACAGAGCAGGAGTTGAAGGCACAAGAAAAGCTGAAAGAGAGCTAGAGTCTCTTATTGCAGAGTTCTTTGAGACATTAGCTTCAAAAGAGTATGCAGGCCCAATAGATACACTAAGGTCCTCAATCAGTTCACAGCGCCAAAAATATCTTGATATTGCAAGAAAGATTGCATCAAAGAGGTACCAGGAAGTTAATGAGAACTATCCTTCTGTATTAGCCTCGTTATTCCAGAGTTATTTTAAAGAAGCTATCGAGGACGGAAAAACAGAGCAGGAAGCTCTCGATTATGCTATGAATAAGGTTGCTGAGAAGGCTGAGAAATCAGAAAAGTCTGATAAGGGCTCTAAGAAGTATGATAAAGGAGCATCTAAAAGCTCAGACAAGAAAGATTCTGATAAAGACAGCAAGAAGAAAGACTCAGATTCAGAGGAAAATGAAGATTCCGGAGAAGAATCTGAAGAAGAAGGCTCTGAAGACAGTTCAGAATCTGGTTCTGAAGAATCATCTGATTAGTTCTTTAAATTATCAACAACCAGGACAAAGAATATTCTGGCCCATACAAAGCTGAATATCAGCACTATCAGTGCTAAAGATAAAAGTGCCATATTCATGGTGCTCAATAAATGGACAAGCAAGGTAACCAGGAGAATTACTGCAACATTCATGACTCCTGTAAGGACAATTATATGCGACTTTCGCCATGCAATGTCGAAGCTTTCTTTCAGCAGAACTTTATACCTGGCCTTAGAAATCATTGCAAAAGACACAAACATAAGATAAATCAGTAAAATAGCTGCAAAAATATAAACATAAGACCAAGCGCTGCCTTCAGCTTCTAATAATACAGAGGCCATAATTCCTCTAAATCCAGAATAAGTAAGGACTATTGCCAAAAGTATTAGCCCGAATGCAACAGGCATGAACTTTAAGCTATATTTCCATACATTCTTGATAATTTTCTTGTTTATCAGCTGGTCAGTAAGAGCCCAGCTTATGCTGCCGAGGATAAGATATGCAAGAACGCTGTAAGCAATGAGATGAATCATAATCCTCCTTACTTCCATCATGCCCCTGTAGATTACTAACGGGTCATCTCCCAGTAGGCTTTGTCCTGTAGCGATGTTCTTTGCAACAGTCAGATCGCTTAAGTCCTGGGCTCCAAGGTAATCCATGACTTCCTGCGCAGCATCAAAAGCCTGCATCTGGTAGAATGTCTGGAGGAAAATCATTATCCCAACAAAGAATACCTGGATGATTAACAGGTTAAGCACAATCTTTTTGTGCTTCTTAATCAGAGAGAATGATTCTTTTATTGAACCGATTATTATGTTCTTTTTGTGTTTCATTTTAGTTGCATTTTCCAATTGTTTTGCAGTCATTTATGAACTGATTGTATGTTTTGCCTGCCTTAGCGTTGATTGCAGCGCCGTCAAATCCCTGAGTACCTGTGGTGCTTGTGTCCATGAACTGGTTAACGAAATTCTTGAAAACTGCAACATCATCCTTATTGTTCCTTATTGTGCTTAGCGCAACATAATTCCCAAGCTGCATGACATCAGGCCTTGTAGAGTCGATCTGGTCAATTTTAGCCTTTTCTTCCGGGGTCCAGTCATAGCTGTTCCAAGTGCTTAAATAATAGCCATCAAAATATGCCTTGCCAAATGTATCATATACATAATAAGCCTGGCCCATAACAGACGAAAGTTCAATCAAGTATATATCCTTCTCAGGCCTGTGAGAAAAGGATTCACTATGGGCCATCTCATGTGCAGCAACTAACTCTGCATCAATCTCTCCCTGCAGCCCCCTATCTGCATAGTTCTTGAACTTTGCATAGTTAACTGAGATTATATTAGAGCTTCCGCAAACCTGCGCACAGCAATTAGGCCTTAATACATCATCCCCTATAATCACATCAAACTGGTTAACCTTCATGTCAAAGTCACCGGCCATGTTCTTGTAAGCATCCTTGAACCACTCAATAACCTTTGGGACAAGCACATTAAGGTTTGATTCTCCATATTGGCTTATCTTGCTTTTGTAAATCCAGAACCTTAACTCATATGTTTTTCCATTCTCCTGGAAAGATATCTCTTTTATCAGTCCTAAATCCGGATTATCAGATGCATAACAGTTTATGAAAACCTTTAAACCATCAACAGCGTGGCTTTGCTGCAATTCAGTGTTCCTTTGATTGGTCAAAATTGTCGGGTCAAGTGATATAGCGCCTATTGCAACATCCTGCGCAGCACAATCTCTTTTTCCTCCAGTATCAACACAATATCTTTTATCATTAGAGCCTTCGCAGTATTTACCTGAAGTGTTTGATACCTGTCCATCACCATTGCAGTCGCATGGTGTTTCAGAAACCTGGCCTGTTACACATAAAGGATAATCATGGCAGCTTCTCTTGTCTCCAGGAACATTGGCATAGCAATACTGCCCTCCTCCAATAAGCCCGCAGTTATTGTTGGCTGTGTCGCCGCACTTGCATGGAACTCCTGCTGCTTTTGTTCCGTCAAAGATGCATGCTCCGCTCTCAACCTGAGTTTTAACAGTAATCCTATACTCTTTCTCCTGAATCTTGCCCTGATACATTACCTTGTCAGCTGTGTTGCAGTTGTCTGGGCTTACAAACCTGGAAGAGTTTCCTCCCTTCAAATAGGATAGATACACTTTTACAGTTTTTGTAACCTGCTGCTGGGATGCAGCTGCCTGCTGTGCAGTCACGATAAACTTAACATTCTTTGCCTTTGACTCTCCCATCTTTGGAAGTATGACTGTGTCAACCCTGAACGCGATATTTCCCCTGCTTATGACCAGCTTATTGCTAGTATAAACATCCTTTATCTTGAAAGTTCCGCCTGCTGTAGTGTACTCATCAAGGCTTTCTTTGCTTATTGTGATAAATCCGTCTGAGTTTACATCATTGAATATAACTTCCATTGTCT
>CAYUUH010000047.1:5208-7337 GCA_964447855.1 uncultured Methanosarcinales archaeon
CGTGAACTTGGCGCCTGCTTCAGGAGTCATCGGATACATCTCCCCTCCTACAGGGTCGCTCCTATACTCATACTTTCTTGCGCCGTATATTGTTGCAGAGTCCGTTACAATAATCGGAGGATATTCCTGGGTGCCTATGTACTCGACTGGAACAACAACTGGCTTAGTTTCCTGATATCCCCCTTCACTTAAGTACTCAACATTAAGGCATAAATCAGATCCTGCACCCTTCCATACTGTTGGAGTAAGCGTGATTTGCTGGCCTACCTGAAGCTCTTTTATATCCTCTGCCTTCTGGTTGTTTATCTTCAAGTCAACAAAATATCCGCTCCCTCTTGAGCCAAAGAATGGCAGCCCGATTAGGCAGTTGAACCTTCCTGTTGCAGCATCGACATAGCATGAAGCCACATCAGTTGCAGTCTTGTCAGATATCGGGAAGTAGAACACTCCATCTTCATGGCCTTCAGGGAAACAATTCTCCCTCTTGTCAGCTGCAATGTCCCTGTCAGGCTTAAGCACAAACTTAAGGTGATCATACCTGTACTCTGCAGTTATTATATCATGCTTGTCTGTGTCTTCAAGGACACTCTGCTGCAAGGCTCTGCCATCATAGAACAGCATTGTTCTCTCTGCATCCTGATTTATGCAGTCGCAATTGCTTCCTTTTGGGTCGTTTACAGCGTCGCAGTTCACTCCAGGATATTTGTCCTGCTCATTTCTTGAGACACAGCTTAAGTATATATTGTAATTATCAAGGTCGCATCCAGGGTTGATTATCCATGAGGCCCTGTATTCATACTTTGACTGGCCGTTTATAGGATCATATGTCAGATATTCTCTTCTAGGCGCAACTGCCTGTACAAGCGTTGCATAAGGTGTTGCATATGCAACATCCATCAAATCATCAATATCAAAATCCCAGTCAAACCCGAATGCAGCCATACATACTTTATTTACTATTGCTCCTTCTCCTGCTCCGATGAGGTTATTTAGCTGCGCATTCCCATAATCAGACGCAAGCCCTGCTGTTGACTCTGCAAGCCCTCCAAATAGCGCACTTGTGCCGCCCCTTACAGCACCAAGGATGTTATCATTTGACTTTGAAAGGTCTACTCCTTTGCCACCCCATGGGAGGCATCCAGTTTCCATGAATGATATTATCTGCCACATCAATGAGCATACATACTGAGAGAACAATTCTTTACATACTCCAGTATCAGCTGTGCCTGTTGTCCTTACTGTTATCAGGCAGTTCTGCATTGCAGTGAGGATATTGCTTATCAACTGCAGCCTGTTGTATATCCCGCTTACACATAAGCACTGGAATGTTGCGATATGGTCCTTGAATGGGTCAAGAGTAAGCTTTTGTCCTCCCTGCCTGTCAAGGATATAATTCTGGCCAAAGCATCCAGCCCAGTCCCTCTCAGGTATATATCTGTCAGGGTTGTATGCCTTGTGGTCTGTGCTGTCAGGCACTCCGTCTTTATTAGCATCAGGACCTGTTGCAAAATCAATCTGGTCATACCTGTAGCTCCATACAGGGAAGCCGTTATCTCCGGTAACTATTCCATAATCATCTTTTAAATAATACTGTGTAGGTGGCTTGCTGCTTGTATAAACACAGCAGCACTCGTTTGTCTTGTCTGTGCTCTCTCCTGCAAGTTGTGGAGCCTTGTCCATTAGGTTCTCTTTTGTAGGGTTAACATTTCCGTTGCCAAATACGCAGTCTCTTGTATATCCTGAGCGCTTGCTGCTGTAATCTTTGCCTTCGTTTAGTCCAAGCGATTTAATCGCAGCAACTTTTTTTGCATCCTTGGGGTCAGGATTGTTCAGCACAATGCACTCCTGAGATGTTCCGCACTTTGGAATTGCACCATCGCCGCATACTTCTGCGCATGACTTTGTGTTTGAGGTATAATACGTCTTTTTAAGCGCGCTTCCTACTTCTTTTGCATAAAAGTTAATCTTAGGGGTTATTGCTGCCCTTGGCGCTGACCTGGAAACGCTGATAAAGTGGAACACTTTCATATCCTTATAGGTATCATCCTTTTCTTTTACAAATACCAATGAATCTGTCTTTCCTCCAGCTTCAACAAATGCCTGGTAGCAGTTGTCTCCTGCGTCATTCT
>CAYUUH010000047.1:7347-7777 GCA_964447855.1 uncultured Methanosarcinales archaeon
TGGTTTATTATGCTCTGTTCTAAGGAACCCTCAGGCCAGCTGCTGCAGTCTGTTGGTGTAAGTGTTTGTCCCTTAAGGCCTTGGTCATCATCAGAGCACTGGTTTACCTCAAGCTTTGCTTTCTCAAACAAATAAGAGTCAGTCTTGTCCTGAGTCCATCTTGCTGGAGAATCATGGCAGAAAACCCTGTCGCACAATGCCCTATAAGTAGTATACATCTTTTTCTCAAAGTTCCATGCATCTGCGCAGCTTGTGCAGTCTCTTGCCAAATGCTCATCAGAGAGCGCATTCTGCTTCTTAGGGTCGGCAGGACATGCCTTTTCCCCTTCCTTAGTTTCATATTCTCCAGACTGCACTTTAGTTTCAAACATTTTCTTGGTTGTTTCCTGGAAGCCTTGCGGGTTTCCAGGAGGTGCACCTCAAACTTTCC
>CAYUUH010000048.1:0-7773 GCA_964447855.1 uncultured Methanosarcinales archaeon
TGGCGTCCCTTACGTCATCTACAACCTTCTTCATTTTTGACATTATCTTACCCATCTTATCATGGGAGATTGTCAATGAAAATCCTTTTTTGAAAAAAAAGAAGTCTTTGAGGTTTATCATGCCGGCAACTATCGCTATCATCCCAACAACTATCCTTATTGGGTTCTTATATGCCCCAAGCAGTTCCGTCCTAAGGAGCATAAGCACCATGATAAATACAAAATACATAATTCCTGATGTAAGAATAAATACAAACCCTATCAAAGCCATCTTGGTTCTGGATTTGGCATAAACTAAAAGAGAGAGCAGCACTGCAAGAACTGCAAATGCGCATGGATTAAACCCGTCAAGCAAGGCAATTATTACTGTAAACAAAGGAAAGCTGAACTGTTCGGCAAACTTAAGGATTGAGCCTTTTGGGATATGGAGAGAAAGGTAAAACAGTGAGACTAATAAGACGCCAAGGAAGATTCCAATCATATACCTTTTGCTTATCTTCTTGCAAAATATGAACGAAAATATGATATATAGTATAAGCAGCAGTATCGGAACCGTCCACAACCCTTCTGCACGTTCAGGCTGCGGCTCGCAGGATGCATTTACAGGACCTTCTCCCATGCACTCGAGAATAGCCAGCTCAATCTGGTTCTTATTACCCATATATGCCTGGTAGCCTTTACTGTACTGAAGTTCTCCTTCTGAGTCATCAAAGCCTACAAACACCTTATCCCCTACAAAAGTTCTCGGAACTCCTGCAGGGACTGAGTTGTACTGCTCAGACAGGCTCTTGAACAAGTCATAGTTTTCAGAAGCGATAAGATAATTAATTTTAAGGTGCCCTGTATGCTCATTTTCAAAGTCTTCAAGAAATGCCTTTTCTTTTATGCAGTAAGGGCACGTAGTAGAATATAGAAAGTTAACCTCGCAATAATCCTGAGCATATACTGAAGATGCGAATAAAATAAAAAATAAGAAGAAAACTAATTTCTTCATTATTAGTCCTCACTCCTCACTTAGCCGCAGCTCCCGCTCGCAGCAGCAGCTGTCGAGCTCAGTGTTGAGCCGCATGCTGAAGGTGCATTGGTGAATGCTCCGCAGATTGCTGCCTTGTAAGCTTCTGGAGTTCTTGCTCCGCCATACTGGACTCCGTTGATGAAAATTGTCGGAGAGCCCCTTACGCCAAGAGCGTCAGCCTCTTCCTTATCTACCCTATAGATAGGGAATCTGCCGCTAAGCCATGTGTCCTGAGCGTCGTAGTCTTCGTTAATCTTAAACTCTTCATTGGCTTCTTCAATGCATGCTGCTACCATATCTTCATCAATTCCTGCCTCTTCTCCGCATGATGATGCATCAGTTGATGTTGAGAAGCATCCCATATAAGCAACATACTTTGACTTCTGTTCTTTCTGTATGCAGTATTGCCTTGTGTTTTCGTCAACTTCCTTCCTGCCATGCATTGCATAAGGAACCCACTTGACATTGAACTCAATTGAATTACCAAGCAGTTCTGCTACAGGGTACATTCCCTGCTGTGCCTGCAATCCATATGGGCAATATGACATTATATACAGGTCAATCTTTGGCTTTGCTGTCTTTGGGAGATTCTGCGCTGCTTGCTGCTGCTGTGTGCTTGCTGCCGGAACTTCCTCAGTCATGTCTATCCCAGATGGGAATAATAATTTTGCATCCTTTGTAACATAAGAGTCATACTCCCTTCCAGCTATATTCAGCTTGATATTGTACAATCCTTCCTTCTCTTCTACAGCTCCTGCTGTTGCTGTTGCGCCTTCCAGGACATTAGCGTTAAGGAAAGTCACTGCCTTGTCAGCAGCTTCCTGTGCTGATAATGCTCCTGCTGTCCCGCAGCTAGAATTAAATCCATTCGTAAATATGGACGCTATAAACAATAAACCTAGAACTCCGGTTGCTATCTGCCACATCTGTATTTTCTTTATCTTTGGCTTGCCATGGTGTTCATGTGCATGGCTATGCTCATGGTGTTCATGAGAAACTTCGTGTTTTTTCTCTTCCATAATACCACCCTCCTTTTGCTAAACTGGTTATTGCGCTATTTAAAAAGGTTTGCGTTTATCCTAAGCATGTATCATTCCGATTATCTTGCAGGCATTGCATATTTTTCCTTTGCTTGGTTCACCACATTTAGTGCAGTATTCCATGCTCTTTCCAGCACTATATTTGGCCCTTAGCTTTCCAAGCCCTTTAAGGAAACTATTGACAATGTTCAGCTTAATCTTATCAATATTTTTCATAGAGTCAAATTCATCCCTGATAGACCTCCTGAAGACTCCGACTGAGCAGGGGCATTTGCCGTACTTAATGGGGAACTTCATGAGCCTTGAATATTTCTCAACGTCATGTTCATAGCAGAAGTACAATGGCTTTATCCTTGGAACGAACTTTTTGTCCTTAACAGCTCCTGTTTCAGGCCCAAGCTTAGCATTAAGGCTGGGATTTCCTTTCAACAGATTCATGAGGATTGTTTGTGCCTCATCATCAAGGTTGTGGCCTGTCGCAACCTTTGTTGCACTCAGCTCTCGAACTTGTTTATTTAAGATATATCTCCTTAGCACACCACATATTGTGCATGACTCCAGCCTTGAGCCCTTTGACTTTAGGGCAGAAGTTATATAACACAATGAGTAGCCGAACAGGTCTCTGAAAGATAAGATATGGAGCTTAATCTTTTGCTCTTCGCAGAATTTCTTTATGTTCTTTATGTTCTCCTTGGAATAGTTTCCAATCAGCATATCGATAGAGATGGCTTCCACATTATAGCCAAACTTGTTAAGCAGATATAGTGTAACTGTGGAGTCTTTTCCACCAGAACATGCAACCAGGATTTTGTCTTTCTTTGTAGCTAGCTTATACTTATCAATTGTATTCTTTACCCTAGTTTCAAAGTTCCTGATAAATTCTTGATTGTTCATTTAGATTTCTTGCTTCTGTAATCTTCAATAGCCTTATGCAGGCCGTCTGCTGCAAGGTTTGAGCAGTGCATCTTTATAGGTGGCAGACCCTCAAGAGCCTTGGCTACATCATCCCTTGAAAGCTTCATCGCTTCATCAATAGTCTTACCCTTGGCCAAGTCAGTAGTCATTGAAGATGTAGCTATGGCTGCTGCGCATCCAAAAGTCTTGAACTTAATATCTTCTATAATCTCCTGGCCTTTTGGATTCTTCCCAACCTTGATATAAATCCACATCAGGTCACCACAATTATGCAGGCAAAACGCCTCTGAGGTAAATGAGTGTGAATTCTCAACTTCTAAATTATTTACCTGACCATCATAATATAAATCTTCCTTATAGGTTATTGGAGTATAAAGGTAGTTTTTATCCATCCATGATGTGATAGACTCCCTTGAATCCGGCTCATATTCAAATTTAAGAATGTTTGACAGTTTCTTTAACGAATCCCTTTGTCCTATGTGGATCCTATATGCTTTTTTGTGGTTAACTCCATTTACAGTTCTTTCTTTGTCGATATAAATTGATGGAATTATTCCCTGCCTAAGCAGAAGAATTTTTAGCTGTTGCGCCAACTCGCAAGAAATGGTAGAATATCCTGCCCGTTCTCCATTTCTTTTTACATTTACGTAGCCGTCGCCCTTCCACATGGCATAAATAAGAGATTTTTGTTTTGCAGGCGGAAGATGCAAAATAAATTCAGGCAGTTTTTTATGTTCAGCCCCATTTCCAAAAATGCTTTTAAACCATCTGGCTAACTTAGCGTTGTATATTAAAGCGACAAGAGTATTCTTTTTAACCCTCTTTTCTGACTTTACTTCAATTCCAAATAAATCTTTTGAAATCCCCTTTATATCTTCCAGGATGTCCTCCTCATTTATGTTAAGAGTAAATGAGATATATGGTTTAGACGGCCTGTCCTGTACGTTCCCTTCAGCAAGAAAATATCCAAACAGCCTCAATAACTTAGGATTAATAGGGATTTTCCTTGGAATTTCTTTGCTTTTAAAATCATATTTTAAGTTTGGAATATTGATTTCAAGAAATTGCACGTCCCTTTCTTCCTTAAGTATTGGATAAAGAGATATATCCCCTTTGTCTATGTCACTTGCATGGTACCATGATGGTATCAGTTCCCTCCTTGCTTTGGTCCTTAGATACTTATCGCCCTCGGGAACTTTTAGAGCAAATACAAGATGCTCTGGTGTAAGGCTTACTGAGCCCATACAATTCTTCAACTTTACTATTTTCCCATTGTAATCTCTTGACGATGTTCCAATGACCATTTCATAGCGCCCTGTATGCGCAAGAACCTTTTTCCCCCTACTAAGCCTAGAAATGGTATCGATTCTAGGATTACTGTGGATTCTCTGATTCGGAAGCAGGCATACAGGATTGCCTACTTTGCCTATGCCGTCTGCATCCTTTATTTCCCCCATGTTATGTGGGTTCATGAAATGTTCCTTTACTTTTTCAGAGTATTCCATTTTACTTCCTCGTTAAAGGGCTCATCTTCCTAAGGTCTTCAACGATTCCAGGCAATACCTCAAGGAGATAATCTACTTCCTCTTCAGTATTATCCTTGCCTAAAGATATCCTTAGGCTTCCATGTGCCTGCACATGGCTAAGCCCTATTGCTTTTAATACATGGCTTGGTTCCAATGAATGCGAAGAGCAGGCTGAGCCTGTTGAGGCTGCAATGCCTTTAATATCAAGTCTCAGTATCAGTGACTCTCCTTCGATATAATCAAACCTGAAGTTATTTGTGCCAGGAAGTTTTAGCTCAGGATGGCCGTTCATATATGATTTATCTATCTTCAGAACTCCTTCCTGGAGTTTCTTACTTAGCTTGATTAATTGTGCCTCTTCTTTGGCCATGCGTTTCTCAGCAAGCTCGCATGCCTTTGCAAGGCCAACTATCCCTGCAACATTCTCTGTTCCAGACCTTAGGCCATGCTCATGCCCGCCACCGTGTATCAACGGCTCTACATTGATGCCTTCTTTTTTGTAGAGGAATCCAACCCCTTTTGGCCCATAGAACTTATGGCCTGAGCTGCTCAATAAGTCAATATTCATCTTCTTTACATCAATTGGCATTTTTCCAACTGTCTGTACAGCATCAGTATGGAAGTAAACCTTTTTCTCATGACATATCCTTCCTATTTCCTCTATTGGCTGGATTGTGCCCAATTCATTATTGGCATGCATTATAGTAGCTAATACTGTTTCCTTAGTTATCGCTTTCTCTACATCCTTAGGATTGACTAATCCCTGCTTGTCAACCGGAATAAAGGTTATCTTGAAGCCTTGCTTTTCAAGATACTTACAGGTCTCATCTATCGCATGATGTTCTACTTTGCTTGTTATGATATGGTTCCCTTTCTTTTTGTTTGCATACATCAAACCCTTAAGTGCTATATTATTTGATTCAGAGCCACCTGAAGTGAAAATTATCTCAGAAGGCTTTGCGTTGATGAATTTGGCAACTTTCTCCCTAGCTTCTTCAAGAGCTTCTTTTGCTTCTGTGCCGAACTGATGAAGGCTTGAGGCATTTCCAAACTTATCTGTAAAATAAGGCTCCATAGCTTTGACTACTTCTTTGTCTGTTGCAGTTGTTGCAGCATGGTCCATGTATATTCTCTTCATTTTTTATCCCCCTTTATGCATGACTTATCACAAAATTTCTCAACGTGCTTTGTTACAAGGTTCATCAAAGGAACGATTGTGTCTTTATTTAATGAATATATTCTTTGCTTGCCTTCCTGCCTTACATCTAGGAAATGGCAGTCTGCAAGCTTCTTCAGGTTATGTGAGATTTTGCTTTGCTCTTCGTTTAGAGCCTTGCAAATCTCAGTCACGCTCATTGGGCCTGACTTAAGCAGTTCTATAATGCTTAGCCTGGTCTTGTTTGAGATTGTCTCAAAAAATATATTATATGATTTGCACTTCATATGAAGTGATATTCATATGTTATTTATAAAGATTTTGGTTTTAGAATATAATTCAAAGAATGTAGGCTAAACTAATTATTTTTTATCTGCCCTAGACTCAATAACCTGCTGCTGAAGCTGGAGCAGCTCCCCTGGCTGGGCAAACCATGAACCGCCTAAATCCTTAATCTGGAACAGCGCTCCGTCATAGTCTTTTTGTGCGATTGCTGCCTGCACATTCCGGACATTTTTAGCATAAGAGTAATGTCCTGAAACATACGCTACGAGCGAGCCTACAGCAACAGCTGTAGCAAAAGAAGCACCGACCATATATGTGATTAGCCTTCCCCGTTTAACTTGCTTTTGGGCTTCAAGCTCTCTGGCCTGCTCATCCTGGTTTGCTTTTCTCTGTTCGGCAATGGTTTCGAGATGCTTCTGCTCATATTTGATTATCTTGGCAAGAGCACTTCTTCTAAGCTCAAGATCGTATCTTATTCTCTCATTGCTTTCATTGTGGGAAAGCTCCTTTTCAATAGAATCATAGACCTGGTCTGCTTCTGCATAAAAGCTTAGTCTCCTCTCCACGCCCTCAACAGTCGGGTCCTGTGAATCGCCTAATGTTTTATACAATCTTGCAAGCCCGGATAAGCTTAGTTTGGACTGTCCGGACTCTGCCCTCTCCACCTCTTTCTCAATCTCGCTTATATTTACCTCGGGCAGTCTGTACTCAAACACGCCAGCCCCTTCAAGGTCCTCCAGGATGATTCTGCATTCGTCCATTGAAGAAGGCCTATCTTCTTTTTCATAAGTCAGCATAAGGTCGACCATCCTGGCTACCAGCTCAGGCACGTCAGGCTTTAACTGTCTTATTTGGGGTATATTCAGGTCAGCCTTGTTCTGAAGTTGTATAAGGGTGGCCACAGCATCTTTTCCTACGACAGGATGCCTGCCTGTAAGCATGGCATATAAGGTTCCGCCAAGGGAATAAACATCTGTTCTCTCATCAAGGTATTTCACACCCATAGCCTGCTCAGGGCTCATATAGCTTGGGGTTCCTATCCTAGTATCACCTTGGGTGAGCCTTGATTGGGAGCTGTCTGTGGCTATTCCAAAATCCGCAAGCTTCGGCTCATAGCCCTGGGTAACAAATACATTATGGGGCTTAAGATCCCTGTGGATGATTCCCTTCTTATGCGCATGGCTAAGGGCGCTTATAAGGCCCCTGGAAATCTTTCCAAACTGAGGCATTGTGACGTGCCCCATCAGCGCCTCAAGCGGGATTGTATCAACATGCTCCATCACATGACACGGATCATTAACCTGAATGTCTCTCTCAGACGTTCTGACAGTGAAGCTTGCATTTCTCCTCTCATGAAGCTTGATTATATTCGGGTGGTTAAGCTTCTCATACACGTCTCCTTCGCGCTCAAAGCGCTGTAAATAATCCCCTACATCAGCCACTGGGCCAAGGCACTTAATCACGACAAAACTTGCCGGGTCGATATATTCCTTCAGCGATTCATATAGGGCTCCGACCTGTTCATCAGTCATATGAAGGATCTCTTCAGTATATTTTGAAACTGTATCTCCGACAATCTCCTCTAATTCTGGTATTCCAAGCTTTGAACTTATCTGCTTTGCATGAAGGGCCAGTGCTTTAACAGGATTCCATGCCTTAAGAACGTAACCAGTTTCCCCACTGGCACTGATGACCCCGACCACATAATAGCCTGCAACAACCTTGCCAACAGCTGCTTTTGCCCTTTCCTCAAGACTTATAGATACCATATTGTTTATTCCACCAGTTTGTATTCCCTAAATTTGTTTGGAAGCCCTTTAGCTTCCATTCTTTCTC
>CAYUUH010000049.1:0-2744 GCA_964447855.1 uncultured Methanosarcinales archaeon
CAGACGCCCTAAATAGGTTGCCTGTTTTCCTGGAGATCATATCAAGATATTGGCTTTCTGTAACATGCTTGCTTATCTCAAAATAGTTGTCAAGTATCTGCCCGTCATTTACAATCCTGTAAGCAGTATTATATGCATTTAAAGCCTCATGGCTTGGCATTGCTGAAAGGCTGGACAAACCAAGAACGTGAAGCAGATTTCCTATGCAGATGGCATTTGCAACAGAGTACCTTGATGAAGAGCGACCAAAGATATTCCCTTTGTACTTGATATCCTTCTTATTCTTCAAATAGAAGTCCCTGACTTGCTTATGTATTGTCGGCATGTTCCTCCTAAGGTCATCTTCGTCCATTATATCATCATGGACAAGAGTAGATGTATGCATAAGCTCAACCGAGAGAGAAGCACGATAGATATCGTTGCTTTTTCCTCCAACGCCGTTATAAGCCATTATAAGGGCAACAGGCCTCAATCTTTTTCCCCCATTGAGCACATAGTCCTTTGCATATTCATAATTCTGCTTTAGGCATGGGTCTTGTACTTCTGCTATTTTCTCATCCATAAACTTAGCAAGCTCTTCATTTATAATCGCACGATGCTTATCAAGTATAGTCTTAAAACTCATTCCTTATCCTCTCCATAACTTCGTCGACAAGCTCCTGTGGCGTTGAGGCTCCTGCAGTTACTCCTGCAATCTTTTTGCCGGAAAACCAATTTGGGTCGAGCTCAGAAGCTCTCTCAATGTAGTAAGATTCTACGATTGCAGAGCATATCTCAAAAAGCCTTCTTGTATTCCCGCTGTTTCTGCCGCCTATTACTACCATCACATCAACTTCTCCTGCAAGCTCCTTTGCGTGCTCCTGCCTTAACGACGTCTCAGAGCATATCGTGTTCTGCACTTTCAGCTCTTTTGCATGGTTCCTGAGCTCTGCAACAACATTATTAAAATTATCGAGCGATTGAGTAGTCTGCGCAACGACTCCAATCTTTTCAAAAGTCCCAATCTTTTTCGCGTCTTGAGGGCTTCCCACGACCAAAGCGTCAATATTGCCTACTATTCCTATAACCTCTGGATGCTTTTTCTCCCCGACAACAATGACTTTATAGCCATTCTCATACATATCTCTCGCATAATCATGAACCTTCTTTACAAAAGGACATGTAAGGTCAACAACCTTTAGGCCTTTTGACTTGGCTTTTTCAATGACTGAGTCTGGAACCCCATGAGTCCTGATTATTAGGGTGCCATCCTTAACATCATCAATCGAATCTTCAGGCATTATCCCTTTTTTCTCAAGCTCTTTTACGAATCCAGGATTGTGGATTAATGGGCCCAATGTTGTCACTTTACCATCTACCTTAAGCGCAGAGTCAACTGCCCTGTTTACTCCAAAACAAAATCCTGAATATTTGGCTTTTTTTACATTCATTCTTCTTTGCCTGCTATTGTTTTTGTGCAGAATACAAAAGGATATTTATCCTTAAGAGTATCATAAGCGTTCTCTGCCTCATCCTCACTGTCAAAGAGCCCGAAAACCGTCGGGCCAGAGCCTGAAACAACTGCATTCAGCGCATTATTCTCAATAAGGCTGTTCTTGATATCTCTCATGGCAGCATGCTTGCCCAAAAGGATTGTCTCAAAATCATTGTGCAGAGTCTTTGCTATCTCGCCAACGCCTTGGTCTTTTACCTGCAAAAGTTTTCTTGTGGCAAGCTTCTGTCCTACTTGAGACAAGTCAAGGCTCTGATAGGCAGTTCTGGTAGAAACTCCAAACCCTGGGTTGATTAGAACAACATTCATCTCAGGCATTGATATTTTAGTCAGTTTTGTACCTTTTTCCTCTGCAAAGCACGCTCCGCCTACAACAGAAAAAGGAACATCCATACCTATCTGAGCTCCAAGCTCTCTAAGCTCTACCTCATCAAGTTCAAGATTCCAAAGCTGGTTAAGTCCTTTAAGTGCCATAGCTGCGTTTGATGAGCCCCCTGCAAGGCCTGCTGCAATAGGGATGTTCTTTTTTATAGTTATCTTAGCTCCATCAGATATATTAAACTCATTTCTAAGAAGCAAAGCAGTTTTAAAGACAAGATTCTCTTTAGGAGGAATATTGGCATTAGTGCATATTACTTTCAGGTCATCCCATGGCTCTATTATGATTTCGTCATGAAGTCCAACTTGTTGTTTGACTGACTCTATCTTATGGTATCCATCATCAAGTCTTGCAAGTATGTCTAAAGTGAGGTTTATCTTTGCATGTGATTTTAGCTCAATCATTTTATCTCCTGCTTAAAGCTGCAACTGAAAAAACTTGTATTGCTTTCCCCTGGCCGAATGGTGTAAGCTCTTCTCCGGATGTTGCTGTTATTCCAACTCTATCTTTCGGGATTCCAAGTAAATCTGCGATACTCTCCTTTATTTTATCATCATGGCCTGAAAGTCTTGGCCTCTTTGCCTCAATCATGAATCCAATATTGTTAATTTTGTAGTTCTTCTTGTTTATTATGCCTAAAATTACTTTTAAGTATTCTTTGCTGTCCTTAATCCCTTTCTTGCACATTGAGTCTGCATAGTTTCCAAGCGACCTTTCTCCAACTGCCTGGCTTAAGGCATTGAATAAAGCGTGGAGGATAACATCTCCATCAGAGTTTGCTTCCAGTCCGTTTTCCCCGGGAATTATCACTCCACCTAAAACAAGGTCTTTTCTTTCATCGTTTGGATCTGCTTCAGGTAGTTCTATTTGTGT
>CAYUUH010000049.1:2754-6405 GCA_964447855.1 uncultured Methanosarcinales archaeon
TTCTTTCATCAGTAAACTTATGCGAGTCCTGGCCGATTCCAACAACAGATGAATTGACAAGCATCCTCGCATACTCAAGGTCGTTGTTAGCTGTGATTTTGACATTTTCGCTGTTGGATTCTACAATCTTCACTTTTTTTCCAAGCCTTTCGACCAAAGAAACATCATCAGTACCGTAAAAGTTGTCTGCATATGCCTTTTCAAAAGCCTCTTTTGCAAGCGCATATTGGATTGACTGGGGCGTCTGCATCTGCCAAAGCTTGGCCCTGTCTAAAGTTCTTGCGACAAAACCGTCTTTAACCTCTTTTATTGTGTCTTTCGCAGGAATCGCAGCAACAGAAGCACCATGCTCTTTTGCTTCTTTTATGCATTCAGTGATTGTCTTCTCGTCCACAAGCGGATTTGCGCCGTTATGAATCAATATTATATCGTTAGGGTCAGCATCTTCTATTGATTTTATCCCATTATACACTGAATCCTGCCGCTGTTCCCCGCCTTCAATTATTTTTTTTAGCTTTTTATATTGATTTCTCTCCTTGATTTGTTTCAATAATTCAACATCATCGCTGTTACCAACTAATATTATTGAATCAATATCATCACAGTTCTCAAAGATGTTGATAGTATTCTCGATTATAGATTTGCCCCTCAAACTCAAGAGTATTTTATTTACTTTAGAGTTCATCCTTGTTCCTCTTCCAGCTGCTGTTATGATTGCTATGTTAGACATTCTCAATCTCCTTCATCACTCTCTCGACAACATCCCCTTCAATATTTCCGACCATCATTCCATTCTTGTAAAGCAGAACGTTTCCTTTTCCGCCAACAACTCCAATATCAGCCTCTTTAGCCTCGCCAGGCCCGTTTACACCGCAGCCCATGACTGCAATGTGCAAAGGCTTTGTCATCTTTGACGTCCTTTCTTCAAGCACTTTTGTAATCGAGATAACATCAAGGCCTGCTCTTGCGCATGTAGGGCAGCTTGTGATTTCAACACCGCGCTTCCTCAGCTTAAGCGCCTTAAGAATCTGCCAGCCTACCTTAACCTCTTCAACAGGCGGCGCTGAAAGTGAAACACGTATTGTGTCTCCTATGCCCTGCGCAAGCAAAGAGCCTATCCCTATAGATGAATTGATTGTGCCTGTAAAAGCGCTTCCTGCCTCAGTAACACCCACATGGAGAGGATACTGCATCCTTTGGGAAAACATCCTGTAAGCGTCGATAGTCTTAGGCACATCAGATGCCTTAAGCGAAATAACCATATTGTAGAAGCCAAGCTTCTCTATCTCCTTTATCCACCTTGTAGCGCTCTCGACCATTGCAAGGGACGTAAGCCCGAATTTCTTCTCAATATCCTTCTCAAGAGAGCCAAGGTTTATCCCGACCCTCATAGGGATATTTGAGTCCATAACTGCATCAACAACTGATTTTAGGTTCTCTTTTCCTATGTTTCCAGGGTTAATCCTGATTTTATCTGCAATCCTTGCAGCCTCTATCGCAAGCTTATGGTCAAAGTGAATATCCGCAATCAAAGGTATGCTTATATTTTCCTTTATTGCCTTAAGGGACAGTAAAGATTCCTTGTCAGGAACAGATACTCTGACAATCTCGCAGCCATGCTCCTCAAGCTCATGAATCTGGTTTATTGTCGCATCTTCATCCTTGGTGTCTGTGTTTGTCATTGACTGCACTGATATTGGATTATCCCCGCCAATCTTTACATTTCCAATCCTGATTTCTTTTGTCCTGTTTCTCATTTTGCCACCAGCAGTTTTGCCTGAGCAACGATATTATCTTCAGTAAGCCCTATTTCCTGCTTTAGTATGCTTGTTGCACCGTGCTCAACAAATTTATCCGGAATTCCGATGCGTTTTACTTTTGCATCAACATTATTTTTCTCAAGAAGCTCAAGAACAGCTGACCCAAAGCCGCCTTCAAGAGAATTCTCTTCAACAGTAATTATCTTTCCTGTCTTCCTTGCAATCTCAAGTATCAGTTTTTCGTCTATTGGCTTGACAAACCGTGCATTGACAACTGTGGCATTTATTTTCTTTGCATCGAGCTTTTCAGCAGCCCTGCTCGCGATTTCAACGCATGAGCCGACAGCAAGTATTGCGATGTCTTTTCCTTTCTGCAGGACCTCTGCTTTGCCTACCTCAATAGGATGATATGGATTCTCTATTGCAACCCCAAGTCCTGTTCCGCGAGGATATCTTACGGCGGCAGGCCCGTCTAAGTCAAGGGCTGTTTTCATCATCTTCCCTAGCTCATTCTCATCCTTAGGAGCCATAACAGTTAGATTTGGAATATGCCTAAGGTATGAGAAGTCAAAAACGCCATGGTGTGTAGGCCCGTCTTCGCCTACAAGTCCTGCACGGTCGATAGCAAACACAACAGGAAGGTTCTGGAGGCATACATCATGCACAATCTGGTCGTATGCTCTCTGAAGGAAGGTAGAATATATCGCGCAAACTGGCTTGTATCCGTTCTTTGCAAGGCCTGCTGCAAATGTCACTGCATGTTGTTCTGCTATACCTACATCAAAGAACCTCTCAGGAAACAATTGGGCAAAATCATCAAGTCCTGTCCCTGACTTCATCGCTGCTGTGATTGCAACAATCCTGCCATCTTCTTTGGCAAGCTTAGTAAGGCATCTCGAGAATGCGCATGTATAAGTCGTCCTTGCAAGGCTCTTGTTTTCACCGCTCTCCACATCAAAAGGAGCGCATCCGTGGAACTTAGTCATGTCCTCTTCAGCATGATTATATCCCTTGCCCTTCTTTGTAAGGACATGCAAAAGAATTGGCCCGTTAATCTGCTTCATATTTTTCAGGGCCTTTATTAATTCTTCAAGATTGTGGCCGTCAACTGGTCCAAAATAATGGAATCCAAGCTCTCTGAATATAAGCCCTGGAGCTGTAATCAATGCCCTTACAGTCTCTTCAACATCTAAAGCTTTTGAAGCCCTGTCGCCTATCCCCGGAACCTTTCTCAATGTATTCTCTATTTTTTGCCTCATCTCTGCATAGCCAGGCCTTGTAACTAGTTTAGATAAGTAAGAAGACAATGCGCCTACATTCTTGCTGATAGACATCTCATTGTCATTGAGGATAACCAAGATATCTTTTTTCAGTGCACCTGCATGGTTAAGGCCCTCAAAAGACATCCCGCCTGTCAATGCACCATCTCCAATAACTGCGATTACCTTATTATTCTCTCCCTTTAAGTCCCGTGCAACTGCAATGCCGAGAGCTGCTGAAATAGAAGTCGAGCTGTGGCCTGTATCAAACGCATCGTGAGGGCTTTCCTTTGACTTTGGAAACCCAGATATTCCTTTGTATTTCCTTACTGTGCCAAAACCGTCTTTTCTTCCAGTAAGAAGCTTATGTGCATAGCTCTGATGCCCTACATCCCAGATTATCTTGTCTACCGGAGAATCAAAAACATAGTGGAGCGCAATTGTAAGCTCTACTGCACCAAGGCTGGAAGCAAGATGGCCTCCATTGCTGCTCACAGTTTTAAGAATTATGTCCCTTAGCTCTTTTGCAAGCATATCAAGCTGCTGCTTGTTAAGAAGCCTAAGGTCTTTTGGACTGTTAACTAGGTCTATAAAGTGACTCCTATCTAGCTCCTCTTTATCCATAAATGCCC
>CAYUUH010000049.1:6415-6759 GCA_964447855.1 uncultured Methanosarcinales archaeon
GTAAGAAGAGTTCTTTATAAATGTTTTTTATTTTTAGTCTTAGGTCTGTTAATAAATATATATACTAAGCTAACTGCGATGAGAACATAGGTTGTAATCCAAAACCATGGAGTTGACCATCTAAAGCCTGGAAAAGCCCAGTCTGAGACTGGCCATAGAAAGGGGGTTGGCAGGAAATCCCTGGAATGAGTTAAGGTATCTATTGTAATTGCTATAGGCCATGCATACATATATACTGGAATCTTCTTGAGTATAAGATAAACCGCAAGAAAGACGATAGCTGCTATTATCAGGCTATGGCTTATCCCATATAAGGTAAATACCCAGTTAGGCAGGCTCTCAAC
>CAYUUH010000049.1:6769-7744 GCA_964447855.1 uncultured Methanosarcinales archaeon
TTACCCATGACAAGTTATCAGGCAATAAACCAAACAGAACTGCATAGATTGGCTTCTTTGTCTTGTGAAAGAATATGTAACTCAACAGCCCATGTGCAAGATAATCCATAAGCTGACAATTGGATAAATGGTATAAATATATTGCCATTTTACCAAAAACAATTTAAACATTGATGCAAAAACACAATTGATGGTCCAACAGCACAAGCACGAAGAGCCCGAGCATGAGCCTTGGTGGAGGGGCCCTGTAAGGTGGATGATAGCGATATTTCTCCTGATTATCCTAGTACTGTGGATGGTTCCCCAGTATTCTGTAAAGATTGATCCGGAACCCCATTATATCCCGACATTATCTGATGTTCTTCCTTCAAACATCAACACAAGCTTAACCAAGAATAATGTAACCAGCAAGTATGATTTCCTAGAGCTTATTGACCCTACAGACCCGTTGGTAAAGCAGACAGCTGACAAGGTAGCTGTCATGGGCTGCCCAGCTAATAGGATTTGTCATGCAAAGGCAATATTCTATTTTGTAAGGGATAATTTCAATTATGTTTCAGACCCTACATCCTTTGAGTATGTAAAATCCCCAAGAGAGTCGCTTGCTGTGCAGGGCGGTGACTGCGACGATGCAGCGATATTATTGGCAAGTATGCTTGAATCAATTGGTGTAAGGACGAGGATGGTTTTCATTCCAGGCCATGTTTACGTTCAGGCAAACCTTGCAGAGGCGCTGAAAAGCTACAAGTCTGTAGAAGACTGGATAGACCTTGATGCAACATGCAAAGACTGCAGGTTTGGAGAAATACCTTTTAAGAATATATTAAAAGAAAAAATATATGCTGAATAGGCTTAAACTCTTTCTGTAAAAGTTTCTCCGCCTGGAACCTTGCACTGCCTTGGATAGCTTTCCATGACCGGATAGCCTGCATTGACACAACTCTCAAAGTCACTAGGCTCTTCATCTGGCACGAT